>JAAYNO010000004.1 GCA_012520855.1 Clostridiaceae bacterium
CCTGCCAGCTATACTCATCAAGGCGAACAAATTCGTTACTTCCGGGCATCCTCCCAAGGCTAAGCAAACAGTCCATCAAAGGGTTGTCTATACCTACAACTTCCATAACCTCACTCCTGTTATCACCTTAAAGATTTACCCTCTTTACTTCCAAGCTCCCTTACTCTATTATCCGCATACTGAAGAAGTTTTCATACTATCTTCACACGCTTTTTTGACATCATTATAATGCATGTGCGATCGCCAGACCTTCGTGGATATTATTGCTTTGCTGCGTCTTCCCTTGAGGGCTTTTCCGACGATTTCCTCGGATCTCCCCCAACCGTAGATTTCGGCTGTATCAATAAAATTCACTCCGTTTTCCACAGCCTCGATTATTGCTTCGACAGAATCATTATCATCAGCACCGCCCCAATAATCGCCGCCCATGACCCAGCAGCCTAAAGAAACCTCCGACAGCAAAATATTGCTGTTTCCCATTTTCCTGTAATCCATTTTCTCCCCTCCGATATATTTTTCATATCTTAATCAAAATCCGGCTTGACCCCTTGCATATATTTGCATGCTTCCCGGATGATATCAAGATAATCTCCGTGTATTGCGGCAACATGGTGTATATATGGGCCGTAAATAAATTTCTTCTCCCATTTGACCCAGTCATCCACCTCGACCCAGACATAATTCCCGTTTGTGCCCGGACCATCGATCCCTCTGGCCTTTCCCGCAAAAAGTGAGTATTCGCCCCTGCATCCGTCAAAACGGAGTATCGTTATGTCTCCGCCCTTTATTTCCCAGCGCCCTACACAATCCACCATCTCAGGATCACTGTTCTCCCTGGCCAGAGAAAGCGGGTAAGGGCCGCAATGCCATAACAATTCAGCATTATCATTTTCCGGATGTCTTATAGTAAGATCCGCGAAAAAATTAGGTGTCTTCCCTCTTGCGGCGGCTGCAAGAACAGCAGAAGAAATCGCTCCGTGAATATCGGTCTCGCATGCTACCGGAAACCATCTGTCGGTAACATCTCCAAACACAAAGCAAGCTCTTACTCCGAACAGCGTGAAGAATGTATTCCAGCATTCGCTGGCGATCGCCCTTAAGTCGAACTGATCTGCCAGATCCTTCAGAGTAAGCTCCAGAGCAGCAATATTAATGATTTGTTCTTCACTGGTATTACGTATCTTGACCCTATTGCTGATGTCTTCCGCCAGAGCGTTGATTTCTGACGTCTTCTCTTTTTTTATCTGTTCAAAGTTCTTCATGATCATAACCGTATTTATTGGGATGACTTCTATCCCGAACCTCTCAAGCAGTTCCCCTTCATTGGCCATCGTACTTAAAAACGGTTTTGGCCTCAGGCTGATCTGGCCTATTCTCATTGTCCGGAAAGCTTTTATCACCGAAGCAACCCTGATGAAATCAGTAAAGCCTTTGGTAAAGGCATCATCGGTAATTCTGCAATTTTCGATATATGTAAACGGAACACCTAATCTTAATAGACTTTTACTGCTTGCAAACAGCCCGCATTGAGTGTCAGTCTGCCGGGGTGCAGAATTCGGGGGAGGCGACTCATCCCTTGGTCCCCATAATAGAACAGGCTTGCCTAACGCTTTTCCAAGCTTACCAACAACCTCCTCCGACCCAAAATTGCAGTGGGCGATAAAAACGGCGTCAACCTTTTGCTGCATGAAATAATCCGCAACTTTTGGTACATCCTTCTCATAAATAAGAAAACCATCCTCGTTGAGCCAGTCTATATCAACAATTTTTGTATCATTATCTATAATCCCGGTAATAGCTTTCATAATTGCCCTTTTATTCTTTAAAGGCTCTTCTTTGTTGAATATTCCTCTTCTGGTAGGCGCAAACCCTAAAACTATAGAAAAATCCCCATACATATTTTTCCCCTTTTTCTTATCAAAGGATTATTTTGTTTATAAAATATAAGACATGTATATTCTATGATCCCATCAACATTAATTGAATACATTACATTGCTGAAAACACGTACAAAATTGCTGCATTGGTTAAATATTTATCAATAATCCCTGTAAAAATCCGGATGATTAAATGTAAATGTATGCTTTTGCTACCCATAATTTAGTTTTGACCATATTTTTATTGTCGTTTTTAGGATACTATATAAAAAAGAGGCTTTTTATCTGATAAAAATGTATATTTTGACAAAGTTCTATGTATATTTTAAAACTGCATAATAAAATGCGAATCTACCGAGGAGGCACTTAGTTTATGATTAAGCTCAATAAAGGTAAACTATCAAAAGCTCCAAAAAGTAAAATCAGCATGTCAAAACTTCCTTTCCTAAGCAAAAAAAATACTGACAGCAAAATAAAAGAACGTATTTCAATGAAAGCCAAGCTTATCCTGTCGCATATATTAATCGCTGTTATCCCTGTTCTTATTACCGCTCTGATCATATCTTCGCAAGCCAGCTCATCGCTTATCGAAAAGGTCAACACTTCAAATCTGGCTTATACACAAAAAGTTACTGAAATACTGGAGGATTACATAACCAATCTGGAAAATACCGCAAAGATCATAACAGGTGATTTAAACCTTATTAAATCGGTCAGCCGGGATATTTCCAGCTATGAAACAGAATTTGATATGAAATTTGACCGGGAGACCAATTTTGACAATAAGATAAAAGCACTGGTCACCTCTAATGAGTCAATAAGAAATATCTTCTTTGTCAAAAAGAATGAGGTCATAGGTTTCATACCTTTTGAAAGAACCGCATTTATCGAGAATTTTTTTGAAAGCCCCGAGCTGACAGCCGTAAATCAGGCCGGGGATAAACCGGTATGGTTTTATAAACTCTATGATACCGAGGATATATACCTTATGAAAAACTTAAAAAATGCTATTTCTGGCGGCATTGTCGGTACTCTTATAATTCAGATCAAATCCCAGGGATTTATTGAGAATTTAAATATCGACTTTGGTGAAAATGCTGTATCGGCATTGCTCGACAATACCGGCAAAGTAATCCTGACCCCGCAGAATCAAGCTGATATAGGCAGTATAAATGATTTTGACAAAATAGATGGATATATAAAAGACAATGCCTCAAACGGGTCTGTAATTGTAGGGTCTTTTTTGGGAAATGGCAGCTCCAATGAAGAATCCTCAATATTATTCGGCAAATGCTCCAACGGATGGATCTTCTATCTTCAGATCCCTGTCAGTGAAGTACTCAGCGACATAATACATATACAGCGCCTGACGGTGATATTATCTGTTATAGTAGTGATCACTGCCGTAGTAATAGGCATATGGACGGCCTTGTCAATATCGGGACCTATCGACTATATCCGCAAAAAGTTAAAACAGGTCGAACAGGGTGATTTAACCATCAAGTCCAAATATGAAGGTGATTATGAGTTAGGCCAGCTTTCACGAAGCTTTAACCAAATGACGCAGAATATGAATAATCTGCTGCTTGAGTTTGGTTCTGTTGTGGCAAAAGTGGCGGAGAATTCCAAGGAGTTGAATAATATCGCCTCCAAGTCGGCATCTGCGTCTAAAGATGTGATGGAAGCCGTTGAATCGGTCACATCGGGAGCTGCCGAGCAAGCAAAAGATGCAGAGCAGACAACTGTAATAATCCGCGAACTGGTATCTCAGTTTAATGACACCGAAAAGCATTTCTCCTATGTGCTGCAGTCCTCTCAAAAGACAAAAGAGTCCAGCAATACTGCAAAATCAACTCTCGAAATACTTAATTTGACTACAAAAGACACTATCAATCTATCCAGAGACATACAGAGAGACATTAAAAAGCTTGTAGACATGACACATGAGATTTCAAGCATAATCGGCATTATCAGTACAATAAGTGAACAAACCAATCTCCTGGCTCTTAATGCTGCTATAGAGGCTGCAAGGGCAGGAGAATCAGGCAAAGGCTTCGGGGTCATAGCCGAAGAAGTGAGAAAACTGGCTATCCAGTCCAGTGATGCTGTTAAGAATATTTCAACCATTATAAATCGTATCAGCACCGAGGCCTCCAAAACCGAAGATATCATTATGAACGGCGCTTCTATTTTTAGCCGCCAGGAAGAAGCGGTCCGCAATACAGACAGTATTTTTAATGAAATAGACAATAATATGGACACAATCCTTAAAGAAATCAACTTGGCATATAAAGTTTTGGAAGGGCTGGATAAACTTCAGGCTAAAGCAAGCGATGCTGTTACCAGCATCGCCTCAATCGCCGAGGAATCAGCTGCAGCAATGGAAGAAGTTCTTGCCGGCGGAGAAGAACAGATAAATACCGCAAATCATTTAGTCGATATGTCAAACGGACTTAGCAATATAATCGATGTGATGGAAAAACAAATGAACCAGTTTATCATCACAAAAGAATAATATTTTAACTAATCACGCCGAATAAGAAAAAGAGGCTTTGTCAAACAGGCCTCTTTTTGTTTTGCATACTGCTGCGGGTCATTCACTCTGTAAATCGAGGGCTTTCTGTGTTATTTCTATAGCTCTGTCGATACCCATTTCCTTTATTGTTTGTGCGTAATTATCCCAATCCCTCTCGATTCGCATATCCCCTACAATGAATCTTACTGTGCAATCATTCATATAGGTTGTCACAGCCGACAGGATTGAAGCCCTTTCGGCTGCCTCTCCTCCGGCGAAACAAAGAGTATCAGGAAGTATATAATCGTCATCAGCGGTGCCCCAAACCTCAAATGCGACTAAATCCTTTTCCGGAACGGCTGATAATTCTCTTGTCCAATCATAGAGGCCTCCGAATTTTGAAGGAGGCATCAGATAAAGTGCCTGTGCCTGAGGCATGCTATATTTCGGGTTGTTTTTGATTTTATCGGTTACTACAGGTTTGCCATTGCTGTCATAAACAAAGGTGTCATTTTCGATTCCATAGTTGGATAACAGGGCTCCTTCTTCAGTATAGAGATAATTTATTATTTGCATCGCCACAGCCGGATATTTACACTTTGTCGAAATCGTGACCGGGTGTCCGATAAAGCTGTCTTCCCGACGGATATGAAGTTTTTCTCCCCTCTTTACTACGGGTGAGGCAACAGGGATGACTTCTATTCCGTTTCCCATTCTTTCATATTCTGATATAAGTGTATACATAGCATTCCATGCACCAGTCTCGCCATTTATTACCATTGATTTATCAACCTGCCATGCGCCATTGATCATAAAGTCCGGATCAAGCAGGCCATTTCTATACCATTTATTCAATAGTCTCAAGTATTCCTTCCAGCCATCGGTAATTGGTCCGTATACGACCTTGCCATTCACATTCATCAAGGTCTCCATGGCATGGAAACCTGCGCTTAACGCATGAGATATACTCATAAAGCCGTTTTGACCTATAGACAACGGTGCATATGCCTTCTTTTCGGTCTTAAAAAGAGTCAGCATTTTTTCCCAATCATCAAAGGTAACCGGTATCTCAAGCCCCAAATCATCCAGCCAGTCCTTCCTTACTTGCAGACCCATCCATGGAGGCTGGGGCTCGGTGTAGAAAACATGTATACAAACAACCCTTCCAGCTGCGGTCGTTGTTTGCTTCTCCAGAACAGGATTGCTCTTTCTTGCCTTATTGTAATCCTTCAAATATGTATCAAGATATGGTGTCAGATTCAGATATATCCTGTCTTCAACGGCTGCGTCCCAGCCATCAGGATACAAATTTCCGTCGTGGGTAAAAATATCAGCTAAATATCCTGACGCTAACATTTCATTGTATACTTCCTGTTCCTTTTCCATAGGTGGTGAGATGAATTCCAGATGCACACCAGTTCTTTTCTCCAGCTCCTGGAAAAATTCATTCTTATTAAAATCATCGATGATCCCGTGGTGGTTGGAGTCTAAAGCAGCAAAAACCGTTAAGGTAATTTTCTCGTTAGTTGGAGGAAGATCTATTATTCCTGTGCCTCTTTGCATAGCGTTGGGCGATTCTATAATGCTATTTTGGGAAAAAGGCTCGGTGCTGCATGACAGCATCACTACTATTGTCATAAAATAAGTCAGAATAAAGCTGATAATTCTTCTGCTCTTAATAACAATCGCCTCCTTTCCATTCTTTTAAAATGGCTTCCAGGATGAATACTATCAATGTCAGAAGTTTAAAATGTGGTTTTACGCCCCATGAAAAATAAAATAAGTTACAACCATGCTGATTCGGTAAGAAATAGTATTACGGACGCTAATTGACTGTTATATCATAATCGTATTATAACAACTAAGCCGTTGATTTGGTAGAGATATATAAAAATCCCCAAAAAAGCAGCCAGTAAAAACCAGCTGCTTTTCGGCGGGATCATTGATTATTTATATCCGTACTCCTCACAATATGCTTTGTATTGTGCAATGAAACCTTCACGGCAAGTCTCCAGACCTGCGTTATCAACCCTCTGGAGGAAGTCTGCGATTGCAGCATCGACATCTGTGACAAATCCTGCCTGAATAGGCGCAAGGTATTGTCTCATAACATCTGATACTGCGCCTCTCTCGACCTGATAAGCATCGTAATTTTCGGTGAAGTTTCCATAAACATTGATGTTGGGGAACTTGGTCTTCGCGCCAAGCTGCTGATATTTGGCAAACATTTCATTGAGAAGCTTGTCGGTTTCCTGTGCGAGTTTGAAGTCGTTATTTCTCAGGTTCCAGGTATTTAAGTTTTCATACAGGAAGTTCTCGGACAGATTCTTATAATAACCATCAACGGTTATCTCATAATGGGTTCCCTTTATGCCGCATTGAACAAGTTCGTTCAATTCCTGATCTGAAAGAAGAAGATTCAGGACCATCATAGCTCTATCAGGATATTTGGAATCACGAGGAATAGCTGTTGCGTTTTGTGTTGCGGCAGCAGGATAGATAGCGCCGCTTGTTTCTCCAAATGCAACATAGGCAGCTTTCCAATCAGGGTGATTCTTCTTGAAATCTTCAACTGCAGCAATATTTTTGTTAGGATTCATACCCGATACCTCTGCTACACAGAGACCTTGTATAAAGGCATCCTGGATATTAGGATCAGATAGTGCGCTCTTAGACCAGAATCCTAAATCAGCCCATTTCTTCATCAATTTACAATCTTCCACGAAGTCCTGAGACTTCCAGTAATCATAAACATCTGACGGAGCGTCGAAGTCGGCGCCAAGTCCGTATGGAAGTCCGTCTGTAGCGACCCATGGATATTTGAAGTTCATAACTTCAAATGCGTTAAAAGCTTTACCCAAACCCTGGCTCTCGCTGGTTGTTACCGAGAGGAGCGGCTGATTAGGCTCGTTTTCTTTGATGCCGAGCAAAAATGCTTCAAGGTTTTCAATACTGTTGGGAACAGGCAGATCATATTTCTCTCTTAAATCTTCACGATAGTTTACACCATTTAAAGTGTATTCCGGCCATGTATTTGGAATAGCATAAAGGGTCCCGTCCACTTTACACTGATTCAAAAGTCCTCCGTCAACGATCTTTATAAGATCCTGACCGTATTGATCCAAAAGGTCCTCCAGTGGCAGGAAAGCGCCCGAGCTGGCATATGTACCATAGTTGTTCCAGTTAGCGACGTAAATTAAATCAGCTCCGCCTGTTGTAAGCTGTAAACCGTATTTTTGTGCCCAGTCTGTCCATGTGGAGAACTGGAAATCTACCGTAGCGTTTACTCTTTCCAGTAACTTTGCATTTAAAGCATCTTCGACTACTTGTTCGTCCGCAGGGGGATCACCCATTACGTAGAAAACAAGGTCAACTCTTTCAGATGTATCAATTGCGGGTTCAGAAGGTGTTGCAGAATCAGAAGCTGAAGGACTTGGAGTCGTGCTGGTGCCTGGTGTAGTATTGTCGACAGGTTTTCCGCAGGCAGCCAATGTCAGGATCATACAAGTAGCAAGAATCAAGCTGGCGATTTTCATGTACTTTCTCATTAAACATCCTCCTAAAAATATTTTATACCAAAGCATATCTGCTTTAATATCAGCCTTTCACAGCACCAATTGTAATGCCTGTAACAAAATATCTTTGAACAAAGGGGTAGAACATCAATACCGGACCTGTGGCAACAACAGCCATTGCCATCTTAACAGATTCAGTAGGCAGGTCCGACACCGTCAAGCCTGAATTTTGTGCCATTTGCCTCATCGCCTGGGTTGCGTTCAGCATGTTATAAAGATAGAATTGAAGCTCCCATGTATCACTGTTCACACTGAACATGGAGGACCTGTACCAGTCATTCCAATAGCCTAATGCAAGAAATAACCCAACGGTGGCAAGCCCCGGACCCAAAACCGGAAGCACTATCCGCGCAAATATTGTCATATGTCCCGCTCCGTCAATCTTTGCCGATTCGGTGATGGCGTCAGGTACAGAGCCTTTTATAAATGTTCTCATAAGGATGATATGGAATGGGGTCATCAAAGCAGGGAACCATATGGCTATTGTTGAACCCTTTAAACCCAGAACATTCGCATACATCAGATACCATGGAATGATTCCGCCGCCGAAAATACTAGTAAAATAAATGAGGAACGAAATATTGTTACGGTATTTAAAATCGTTTCTTGATATAACATATGCGCATAATGTAATACTGAGCAGACCTAAAGAAGTACCCACGACGGTATAATAAATAGTCATAAGATATGCCTGAAGTATATCCTTCGGTGATCTGAGAATTGTTTTAAAGGCGTCCAAAGTGAAGTTTTTCGGCCATAGCCCGTAACCTTGGGTTATGATCGTATGATTATCGGTAAAAGATCCGGATAATATCATAACAAAAGGCAGCACACATATAACCCCGGCAAGAAAAGCAAGGATAGCCGAGACAGTTTTAAACACGACCGTAGAAACCGGCTCCTTAATACGATTTGATGCATATTCATTGATCTTCATAAGTTCACCGCCTTCTGATCAAAATAATGCAAAATCCTCATTTCGCTTCTTGACAAAATAATTGGTGATCATAATAACCACAAAACCGAATATTGCCTGGTAAAGTCCGGCTGCCGTGCCGATTCCTATATTCAGGGGCTGAGTGGTCGAGATCCTGTAAACATAGGTGTCAAATATATCTGTGATATTGTATAGTAATCCGTTATTTCCTATAAGCTGATAGAACAATTCGAACTGGCCTTTCATAATACTGCCCAGCGCGTAAAGCAGGAGTATGATAAATGTAGGCTTAACGAGAGGCAATGTAATGTAGCGTATTTGCTGGAAAATATTAGCCCCGTCTATTTTTGCAGCTTCATAATATTCGTCGCTTATCCCGGTAATGGTAGCCAGGTATACGACCATTCCATATCCAAGGTTTTTCCATATGTAAAAGAGCGTGATTAAAAACGGCCAATATGCCGGAGTATTATAGAAATCCAAATGCTCCAGACCTAATGATACCAGCAGGGAATTTATTGCACCGGTTTCGTATTGGAACAGGTTATATACCAGGACTTTAAGGATAACGTACGATACGAAATACGGCATGAACATCAAAGTCTGAGACAGTCTCTTAAACCATTTTTTCGAAATATGGCTTACAAAAATCGCATATATAACCTGAAGGACATTGCCCACACCAATAAAAACTAAATTATAAAGAATTGTATTACGAGTAAGCTTGAATAAATCAGCCTTAAATAAGTGTTCAAAATTTTTGAAGCCTACAAAAGGACTTGCCCATAACCCATCCCTGAAATTAAAAGCTGTGAAGCCGAAGTATACCCCGAGCATAGGAAGATATGCGTTTATCATAAAGAAAACAAATGTGGGGATCAGCATAATAAACAGAACCCAGTTTCTGCGGAATTCAGTAAAGAATCCCGGTTCATTGTAAAAAATTCTTTCCTTAACGTCTGCTAATTTTATTACGATATATGATATAATCGAAAGAAACATTATAATATAGACTGCCGGTGAAAGGGCAAATCCCTCCATATCGAACCGATCGTTTGAAAAGGATATGTACCCGATCGAACCGGTTGAGAGCATAAAAGTGAAAACCGCAGCGCATTTGGCTGCAAAATAAACGCTTAGATTACCTGGTGTGTATTTTTTCTTTTTAAATATTCGGAATATGAACAGCCCATGCATAAACAGTGTTGCTGCCATCAATAACAGCAGAAGCATGGCATACAGGCCTATACTGCCTTGTCTTGTTTCGTATACGAATGATAGAATGTTATAAATGCTATATTTTGGAGCCAGTTTGCTTATTGCATTCGGTAATAACTTGAAGCTTTTATAAAGTGCATCTGCATTTATTATTCTGAACCACTTTATAAAAGGC
>JAAYNO010000211.1 GCA_012520855.1 Clostridiaceae bacterium
AAACTAAAGTGTGTAAGCATCTATTTCACCTTTTCAAAAACTCTTTAACATTCTCAAGACTGAAATGACTCTTGAGTATCCGGCTTTTCAACGCCGGCTCAACAAGCCCTGCTTCAACATTTTTTCCGCAAGCAGCACTATCGCATTTGCTAAGTTTTCATATGCTGTTTCGGTGTCCATTAGCTTATCCTCCAATTTTTATAATCTTCCTCAACGCCAACGTAAAATGGTATAAACTCTGGTATAATGCGCTGAATGTATCCGTTGCCGTCAACCTCTATTTCGACTATCCACCCGCCCATTTGTATACTGATACCTTTGCCACGAGTAAATGGTGTTTGAGATTGGAAACACCCCGTCTGAAAGCAATGGATATTTCTGTATATAAAATACTCCGCTTTGTGATAATGTCCCACCGCTAATATGTTAGGCTTTGAACCGCCCTCCATTGCCTCTACCATTTTTTGTATTTTGTACGATAACGCATATGCCGTTCCATCCCACGGGTGACGCAGTTCCAATTTGCAATTCGGTGTTAGCTTGATAATCGCACAGTCCTTGCCGAGATAATGCATATCAGGGCGTTCCTTTTCTATCGCATACCCTATATCGTACCCGCAACGCTTTAGTATACTTGCGTCATGGTTGCCTGTGATAAAATGTGTTGTGATGCCGTCACGCTTTGGATATACCTTGCAAATCTCTTTGACATGCTCATCTGCGCCTTGATTGTAGCATTCGTATTGATGCCCCATACGCATTTGTTCGCCCTCATCAATATCGCCTGTGTGGTATATATGCGTTATTCCTCTGGCGGCGCAAACATCATAGTATGTGTGCAGATGTGTTATCTGCGTATATTTGCTATTAATCTGCGTGTCACCCATCAACCCAAATCGTACCAGCTTGTTACCTTTCCATACGACATCAAGCGTTTCCGGTTCAAGGTTTTGTACGACTTCAATTTTTTTCGGCTTGTCCTCTTTCGGCTTAACTTTTATATGCTGCACGGTTTCTTTGTATCGGTCCGTACGCCGTATGTAACTCCGCACTTTTTCAAATACCTGTCGGCTATTTAAATTCGGAAAGTATTTCTGCAATTTTGAAGATATTTCCGCCCAGCTTAAACCCTCGTCAAACCGTAATCGTTCCGCCTCGCTTTTCCAGTCCACACAATCACCCTTTCCGCTCAAATCCTGTAAACGCGCCCTCGCAAAGACATTTGGCACAATTCCTGTCGTATGAGTTAAATTTGCCGCACTTGCTATGTTCACATGTTTCGCACGATATAGGCTTGTCCTCTTTTTTCGCAACCGCCATCAACGCCGCTGTCGCAAATCCCGCCCAGTATAAGCCTAAGCCAATAACGCCGATTATAATGCCTGTTACTGTATCAATCATGTGTTGTCACCGCCTAACAGTTCGGGGTTATCATGGATGTTGCCGATTACTTCAATTGTTTTTATCCTAATATTGTTTATTGCTGGACGATATTCACAATTGGTATTGATTTGATAATAACCTTCTTCGTATTCAATACTTCCAATCCACGCACTATATTCTGGCTCCTCTTCATGCTCAGGGTTATAATAATTGTCATGTTCAGCTTTGACCACATCTCCCTCGTAAATCTCTTTACCGTTTTTGTCTTTTAGTCCTGTGTATTGACCGACTGATTCGGGGATGACTTCGTACGAAGTAATGCCGCCGCTGCTGAAATAAGTAACAATGAAGTCTTTTTCACTTTCCATAAATTGGTTGTTGATATATTCACCGCATAACTTTTTTGTATAATATCCCTCTACCCACTCGCCATTATCAAACCGCTTGCCGCGGAATAATATCTCACGCATTATTGTCACTCTCCTTTATCCATTCTTGCTCCGCAATTCGGGCAGTATGGCATTCCCATTACATCATTCTCGTATAAATTACTTTCCCAACCGCACACGGAACAAATACAAGCAATTACTATATCGTCCGGGTCTATCCACTTCCCATGCTTTACAGGTTCATTTGACTGAGTGCGTCTGTTCCATGCGGACATGGCTTTGGCATAAGAGGTATTATTATAATCTGTGTTATATTCGTCTGTCCTAATATCGCAGTCATAGCACTGCACATATCTTCCAGTCCATCTCGCTTTACCTCCACAAAACGGGCATGGTAATAATTTATCATTCATTTACTTTTCCCTCCACTTCTAATCTTCTGCCACAATAGCTACAAAATAATTCATAGTGTTGTCCGTTATGAGTAACCATGCCGTTTTCCTTGCACCATACGCACCC
>JAAYNO010000032.1 GCA_012520855.1 Clostridiaceae bacterium
AATAACAGTTGAGCTTGGCAGGACGTCAAAGAAAATCCGAGAAATTCTTGAATTCGGACAAGGTTCGATCATTGAGCTGGACAAGCTTGCCGGCGAGCCTGTTGACATACTTGTCAATGGTAAATCAATTGCCAAAGGTGAGGTCGTGGTGATTGACGAAAGCTTTGGTGTAAGAATAACAGACATAATTCATCCATCAAAAAGACTTTAATGTTGAAAAGACTTTTATTTTGTCTTAATATCAATTATAATTGATATTAATTGAATCAAAGTGGTATAGTTTAAATATACTGAATTTTTACAGGGAGAGGATTGGACATATGGCAAGTATACTGATAGTTGATGATGCGGCTTTCATGCGTATGATGATCAAAGACATCCTTTCAAAGAACGGTTATTCTGTTATTGGCGAAGCAGAAAATGGTATCAAAGCAATTGAAAAATATAAGGAAGTAAATCCGGATCTTGTTATAATGGATATTACAATGCCTGAGATGGATGGTATTCAAGCAGTAAAGCAGATCAAAGCAATAAATGATTCCGCTAAGATCATAATGTGTTCAGCTATGGGTCAGCAAGCCATGGTTATTGAATCTATACAAGCCGGCGCCAGAGATTTCATAGTCAAACCTTTCCAGGCAGAGCGTGTCATTGAAGCGGTCAAGAAAGTTGTGGGCTGATTCTACTCTTTAGAAGAAAGGGGCTCCTGTCATGGAAGATATTTTTGAAGTGCTGGGCATGCTGCTGGTTTTCGGAGCAGTACTTCTGCTTTGTTATTATACTACCAGAATAATTGGCAAAAAATTATCCGGCAGAACAAAAAATAAAAACATGAAAATTGTGGAGACTCTGCCTTTAGGTTTGGATCGTTGCCTTTATCTTATACTTGTGGGGAATAAGTATTTTCTTTTTTTCTCAAGCAAAAGAGGCCTGGAAATGGTTTCTGAAATAGAAATAGAAGAGCAAACCGAGGATGATCAGGTTACTGATGACAAAACAGCTCATGTTTCCGAGTTCAGAAGGATATTTGAAACATATTCTGGCTTAAGCAGGCGGACTGATAAAGAACAAGCCTACGGATCGGAGGATGAATCAGGAGAAAAACCCGAAGATCCGAGTAAAGGAATCCTGGGCAGCATTAAAAGACTTAAAAAGATCAATGCCAGGAATAACTAAAGGGAATATGCCATGCTAAAGAAGAAAATAGTAATATGTATCATATTGTCACTGCTTTGTTTTGGGTTGTTATGCACAGCTGTGTATGCCGCTCCGGGAATATCCATTTCAGACAGTGGTATTACTATCAGTTCAACCGATGACCCGGAAGAAATAAGCTCCAGTATAAAATTGCTTTTGATTTTGACGGTATTATCATTATTGCCGTCAATTCTCATAATGATGACTTCTTTTACAAGGATCATCATAGTCCTTTCTTTTTTAAGAAATTCCATGGGTACGCAGCAAATACCGCCAAATCAAGTGGTAATTGGGCTTGCCCTTTTTTTAACGTTTTTTATAATGTCACCAGTTGTAAACGATATCAATCAAAATGCGCTGGTACCCTTTTCCGAGAGCCGTATATCGATGGAAGAGGCTATAGATCGTGCTGAGGTCAGCTTAAAGGATAATATGCTTAAGTATACACGGGATAAGGATCTGGCTCTGTTTGCCAGTATTGCCAGGGTTGAACCGCCTGAAAAATTGACCGATCTTCCCTTGACTGTAGTGGTTCCCGCTTTTATGATCAGCGAACTTAAAACAGCTTTCCAAATGGGTTTTATGCTTTATATCCCTTTTCTGGTCATTGATATGGTGGTTGCCAGTACCCTGATGTCTATGGGTATGATGATGCTTCCACCTGTTATGATATCAATGCCCTTTAAGATTCTTCTGTTTATTATGGTTGACGGCTGGAATCTTTTGACCGAAAATATTATTAAATCATTCGTACGATAAATTATTAAGTGAGGGGTAAGCTTTGGAACAGTTCCTGTTGGATGTAGCCAGGGATGCTTTAATGACGATCATAAAAATTGGTGCTCCTGTCTTGCTGATCGGCTTGATTGTGGGGCTTGCTGTCAGTATTTTTCAGGCTACGACCCAAATACAGGAGCAATCGCTTCATTTTGTCCCGAAGATTATTGCGATGCTGTTAGCCCTTCTGCTTTTAGGATCATGGATGCTGACCGTATTGAAAGAGTTCACTTTAAGGATGTACGACAATATGCTTAAGTTTATTGGCATGTAGAGAGGTAAAACAGACAGTGCAAGTGCCGCAGGCTACAGCCGCAAAACTTGATATTTGCTATTAGTAATTTTCGCACAGTCTGTATTAGCAAGGGGGAGACTATGGCAACCATACCCTTGGATTTTTTTCTGGATATATGGACTGTATTCCTGCTTGTTTTGGTTCGCATTACAGGCATGTTTTTCTTATCACCCATTTTTGGAAGAAGGAATATACCCAATTATTTCAAAGCAGGCTTTTGCTTTATTTTTGCTGTCATTGTTTCCAATTCGGTATCGGTACCGGATATAAGCCGGTACAGTTCCCTTGCTTCTTATGTTTTCCTTATAGGAAAAGAGCTTTTGATAGGGCTTATGCTGGGTTTTATTTCATATTTATTGTTTTCAAGTATATACATTGCAGGTCAGATGATCGATATGCGTATAGGCTTTGGAATGGTCTCGGTGTTTGATCCGCTTACTAATGTACAGGTCCCTATAACAGCGGATTATTATATTATTTTCGCAACTCTTTTTATGCTGATTACAGATTCACACCATCTGTTGATCAGAGCAGTATCGGAGAGCTTTACTATCCTTCCTGTAGGTGAGGCCATATTCGGAGGGGCACTTATTCAGCAACTGGTCAAACTATTTTCAGACGCATTTGTCATAGGCTTTAAAATTGCCGCACCGGTAACAGTGGTAATCCTCATTACTGATATATCCCTGGGGATTATCTCAAAAAGCATACCTCAGCTTAATGTTTTCATTCTTGGATTACCTGTAAAAATAATAGTAGGGCTGATTGTCATACTTCTTACCATAGGAGCTTTTAAAGGGATCGTCAACGTTATCATTCAGGGAACCTACGAAGAGATATATAAATTTTTAAGACAGGCGACAGGATCATGATTCATATCAATCTTCAGCTCTTTGCTGATAAATCGGAAAAAACTGAAAAGGCAACTCCCAAAAAACGTGCTGACCTCAGAAAAAAAGGTCAGGTTTTACAAAGCCGGGAGCTTCCAACAAGCTTTATTCTTCTTATAATGTTTTTAGCTATAAGAATATTCGGCAGAAACATTTATCTGGGCTTAAGCAGATTATTCAATATGTTTGCATTCCAAAGTCCCGGGTATAATTTTCAGGAACCCAATGAGATAATGAGGTTGATTACTTATGTTGCCCTTGAATTATTGAAGATGACGGCCCCGTTCTTTATTATTGCCATTATTATAGGTGTTCTTGGGTCCTATGTGCAAATAGGTTTTTTATTTACTCTTGAACCCATAAAACCAAAGTTTTCACATATAAACCCCATTAACGGCCTTAAGAAAATGTTTTCGGTAAGGTCACTGTTTGAGCTTGCAAAATCAATTACCAAAGTAGTTTTTGTCTCGTGGGTGGCTTTTTCATCCATACGGGGTGAATTTGCTAATATGTTGAAGCTTATGGACTTGAGTGCCGGGCAGATAGCTGCTTATCTAGTTGACACAGCGCTAAGGATCGCCATTAAGATATGCTTTTCTCTTCTTATTATTGCTGCTGTTGATTATTTCTTTCAATGGCGCAAACATGAAAAAGATATTCGCATGAGCAAACAGGAAGTAAAGGAAGAATATAAGCAGATAGAAGGGAATCCTGAAATTAAATCAAGGATCAAACGGAAGCAAAGAGAGATATCCATGCGTCGTATGCTAAGTGATGTTCCAAAAGCCGACGTGGTAATCACAAACCCGACTCACTATGCCGTCGCTATAAAATATGAGCCCCAAAAAATGCCGGCACCTTATGTTGTTGCTAAAGGAACGGATTATATGGCTCAGCGTATAAAAGAGGTGGCGAAGGAAAACAAGATCCATATAATGGAGAATAAATCTTTAGCTCAGGCACTGTATAAAACTGTCGACATAGGAGAAGCGGTACCCCAGGAGCTTTATAAGGCCGTGGCAGAAGTTCTGGCCTTCGTTTACAGTGTGGAGGGCAGAAATCCGGTACAGGCATAAAAAAATTTGTTATGGAGAGAACAGTGCATTATCAATATATACCGTACATATGGCCATTAATGGCATCATCAGTAATAACTCTGTCGCTGGGCATATATGCTCTGACAAGGCGTCGCAATGTAAAGGGCACAATAAGCTTCATGCTTTGTATGATAGTGGTTACCTTATGGTCTTCTGCAAATGCTCTCGAAATGTCAAGCATAGTTTTTTCCACGAAACTTTCTGGGCTAATGTTCAATATATAGCATATTGTTTCTCACCAGTAACCTTACTTGGATTATGTATGGAATTTACAGGCTATGACAAATGGATCAGAAATAAAAATATTATCTGGCTGGCTGTTATACCAACGATCATAATAATTCTTGTCTGGACAGATGGGTCGCATAATGCCATTTATGTTAACAAATAACAGACTTGTTCAGCGGACATTTTTAAGCAAGATTGATGCATAATAACTGAATTAGCTATGCTAATTATGATAAAATATCCGTAGGATTTTTAATTGACATGGCATTTAAAAAACTATATGAAAAAAGTTGACGTCAGCCACACTTGTTCTATGGTAAAATATAGAATAGTCGATTTGATTTCTAATTATTTGAGGAGGATTGATTTGGTTAAAATACCGGACCATGTATTAAAAACAGTGGAAAAATTGGAAAACAGAATCGGATATACCTACAGAAACAAACAGTATGCAATAAACGCACTGGTACACAGTTCTTTTTCAAACGAACACCATAACTTCGCCGCAAAGAGCAACGAGAGACTTGAGTTTCTTGGGGATGCAATTCTGGATTTTGTATTAAGCCTTATGCTTTATAATAACCAGGCCAACTACAGTGAAGGTGAAATGAGTAAAATGAGAGCCCTTATTGTATGTGAGTCGTCACTAAACGAATGTGCAAAAGAAATAGGGCTTGGTGAGCTTATAATGCTTGGCAAAGGGGAGGAAGCCAACGGTGGAAGAACCAGGCCGTCCATTCTTTCAGATGCCCTGGAGGCTATCATTGGCAGCATATATTTAGACGGCGGTATGGATGAAGCTCAGGGCTTTATTATGCATCTATTGGGCGATACCTATCAAAAGGCGATCAAGGGAATGCTGTTTATGGACTACAAAACAGCTTTGCAGGAGGAGCTTCAAAAGTCGGGAGATGTGGTTATTCAGTATAAGCTAATGGAATCCAGCGGTCCTGATCATTCCAAAACATTTAAAATATCGGTACATTCAAATGGTAAAGCCATTGGTGTCGGGGTAGGCAAGTCGAAGAAGGATGCCGAACAAATGGCTGCCAGGGCAGCCCTGGAAAAAATGGGAATTCAAGTGTAGAAAGCGGTAATCATACAATGGGCAGGAAACGTCATGTAAATATACCTGTTTTTATCCCTCATATGGGTTGTCCCCATGCATGTATCTTTTGTGATCAAAAGAGAATAAGCGGCAGCTTCCGTTCGCAGACCCCGGAGAAAGTAAGCAAGCTCCTTGAGGAGAGCTTTTCTACTATAAGCAGTGAAGATCATGTCGAGATAGCTTTTTTTGGAGGCAGTTTTACAGGAATTCCCGAAGTCGAGATGATATCATATCTTGAAGCAGCAAAGCCATATATTGACGAGGGAAGAGCCAAAGGGATACGTCTTTCGACAAGACCCGATACCATTGATGATCGTGTTCTTTCTATATTGCATGACTATGGGGTGAAAGTTATTGAACTGGGGGTTCAAAGCCTGGATCCTGCTGTTCTGTTAAAAAGCCAAAGAGGCCATAGTGTTGAGGATGTAATGAAGGCTTGTGCTTTGGTAAGAGAATACGGTATTGATCTTGGAATACAAACAATGCTTGGGCTTCCCGGAGATAGCCTGGATAAATCCATGGAAACCGCCAAGGGCGTCATCAAGCTTGATCCTGATATGGTTAGGATCTACCCAGCGCTGGTCCTAAAGGGAACATTGATGGAGGAGCATTATCTGAATGGTCTATATAAGCCTCTCGATTTAGATGAAGCAATTGAATGGTGTGCCCGGATACTGCCTTTATACAAAAGTGCCGGCATCACCGTATTAAGAATAGGACTTCAAGGCTCTGAATCTTTAGAGGATTCGATAGTTGCAGGACCATATCATCCTGCCTTCGGGGAACTTGTTGAATCAAGGATGCTGTTAAAAAAAATGACCGCAAGGCTTGATAAAATCAAGTTTTCCGGGAATACCAGACTAATAATAAGAACTCTTCCTGAGCTCGTTTCAAAGCTTGTCGGTCAAAACAGGAAAAATATAGAACAGTTGAAAGAGAAGTATCGGCTAAAAAAAATAGATGTTTTAGCAAATCTTGATCATGGAGAGTTTAGCTTTGAATTTAAGAAAGATTGACGGGGTGATAGTCTGTGAGGTCTGTCGGTGTGGCGGAAATAGAGGCAGCGGTTGAAAAGCTGTGTATAGAAGCCAATATTTATTTGAACAATGATATCAAAGATGCTCTTGTAAGGGGTATTGAAAAAGAACGATCGGATACCGGACGTTCGATATTGGAGAGTCTGGTAAAAAATGCTGAAATAGCGGCTCAGGAGGGTCTTGCCATATGTCAGGATACAGGTATGACGGTTGTTTTCATTGAGCTGGGGCAATCAGTCAGGATCACTGGAGGCAGTCTGGAGGAAGCCGTAAACAGCGGTGTCAGGAAAGGCTATAAAAAGGGCTATTTGAGAAATTCCGTAGTGTCTGACCCAATAAGAAGGATCAATACGGGAGATAATACACCTGCGATTATTCATTATGAGATAATAAATGGGGATAGCCTTACCATACATGTCGCACCAAAGGGTTTTGGAAGCGAAAACATGAGCGTACTAAAAATGCTGAAGCCTTCAGATGGGATAGAGGGAGTTAAGAAAACGGTAATAGATGCCGTCAGTCAGGCAGGTGCCAATCCATGCCCGCCTGTTATTGTAGGTGTCGGAATAGGCGGAACTATGGAAAAGGCGGCAATAATGTCAAAGAAGGCCCTTTTAAGACCTATTGATCGCAGTAATCCTGATCCATATTACAAAGCGCTTGAACAGGAGCTTTTAGAGAGCATAAACAAGCTTGGAATAGGTCCGGCCGGGCTCGGAGGGTGTATAACGGCTTTGGGAGTTAACATTGAGACATTTCCGACCCATATAGCAGGGCTTCCCGTTGCCGTCAATATAGGATGCCATGTGACCCGGCATGGATCAATAACATTATGAGTGGAGTAATGGGGACATTCCGCGGCGATCCTGACCCGCGAAGCAGCGGTGTGTCACCATTACTCATCAGCCCATATCAGGGTGCCTGTAGAGTGAGTCAACAGCGCCGCGACTTGAAAACATCCTGTTTTCAAGTCGCGTAGCTACGCAATCCATGCTTCGCTGACGCCAGTTGACACCACTCACGGCACAATTACCTCGAATGATTATTATGTAGGGAGTGTGCAGTGCGTCACGATAAAAACAAAAATGTGTGAAATCGGAGTCAAA
The DNA here is from genome assembly GCA_012520855.1 of Clostridiaceae bacterium. GTDB lineage: Bacteria > Bacillota > Clostridia > DSM-8532 > DSM-8532 > DTU059. The sequence goes on from JAAYNO010000032.1 coordinate 7,736, forward strand.
ACATGAACCAAAACTACGGAACCCTGTATTTAGTCGGAACACCAATAGGAAATCTCGAGGATATCACTTATAGGGCAGTAAGGATATTGTCCGAGGTTGACCTCATTGCCGCTGAGGATACCAGACATTCCATAAAGCTATTAAATCACCTTAAAATCAGTAAACCTATGATAAGCTATCATGACAATAATAGAATAAGCCGGGCAAAAGAACTGGTGAACAAGCTTAAGGAAGGTCTGAATATTGCTCTTATAAGTGATGCGGGCATGCCGTCGATATCGGATCCCGGGGAAGAACTGGTATCAATGGCTATTTCGCAAGGTATTGAAGTTACCGCAGTACCGGGGCCTTCAGCTTCACTGACTGCTTTGATCCTGTCGGGGCTTCCTTCAGGCCGATTTGTTTTTGAAGGTTTTTTACCCCAGAAACATTCTGACAGGGTCAAATTTCTTGAAGCCATTAAATATGAAGAAAGAACTGTTATATTCTATGAAGGACCGCACCGTGTGAAAAATATGCTTGCTGACGTGCGAAAAGTCTTCGGTGAGAGAAGGGTGAGTGTTTTACGGGAGCTTACAAAGGTTCATGAAGAAGCGATCAGAGGTACAATAAGCGAGGTCATAGCCCATTTTGAGACTAACGAACCCCGTGGAGAGTTTGTTATTGTGGTGGAAGGCTCGAAAAAGAAAGAGAATACCAGCGGTTATTCAGACTTAACTATTGAAGAGCATGTCAGGCGATATATTGAACAGGGATACGGGCGAATGGATGCAATGAAGCTGGCCGCAAAAGACAGGGGCATTTCCAAACGCGACATTTACGGTCTGTTGAATAAGTGAGGCTTTCAGCATCGACAGACTGATTCTACATAGCACAAGGATTTGGGATAGATTTAATCTGAATTTCAGTTTCATCCAACAGCGCACTCAACCTGTTTTTAAAAGAATCAACGGAGCCATCGGGACCCTCGCCGATTACAATCAACTGTATTCCATAATGTTCTGCAAACTGTGCAATTGTTTCAGGTATTCTATCCGAATTGAGTATTGTTAGATCGGCACCATAGGATTTTGAAAGGGAAAAGAGGTATTCCAATGCTTCACCATCCCGGGCATTATCCACGAAGTTCCAGCTATCCTTTGTAACATGTATAACATAAAGAGTCCCGTCTTCTTTTTTTAGCTCGGCAGCAGCTCTTATCAGCCTTTCACAAGCTTTCTGACGGGTAACGCAGACCAATATTGAATCATAAGCGCTCAAATAAACCATCTCCGAAATTATTAAAAGCAATAATGATAATATTCTTTACTAATAATAGTATACCATAATTTAATCTATAAAGCTAAATAATGATTAAAAAAAGTCTGTAATTCATGACCGAATATTTTTGACTTTTCATAGCCGAAGCTGTATCATCTAAACAAGGCAGATAGTTGAGGAAAGGTTGAAAATAAATGGTGTTTAGACATATAGTCTGGGATTGGAACGGAACTCTTTTGGATGATGCAAATGTGTGTGCCAAAGCCATTGATGATATGTTCAAAAAAAGAAATCTGGGAGAGGTGACTCTTGGAGATTACAGAGAAAAGATAGTGTTTCCTGTCATTAATCTGTACCAGGTATCAGGATTCGATCTGGAAAAAGAAGATTATCAGGTTATATGCGATGAATATATTGAAAACTATTTGAAGCACTCAGCTAAGATAACGCTTCAAAAGGATTCGGCATTTGTTTTGGAGGAATTTAGAAAGAAAGGCCTGATCCAGCATATAGTATCAGCTTCCAGCAGTGATATACTTAAGGAACAGGTTAGTTATTACGGTGTCGAACCGTACTTTGATCACATACTGGGTCAGGCAGATAACAGAGCCGACAGTAAGGTGAATCTTGCCTGGCAGCTCATAGGGTTGACTGGCTGCAGACCTGAAGAAATGTTATTTATAGGAGATACAGTTCATGATCATGAGGTCGCAAATGAGGTTGGCTTCCATTGCGCCCTGGTTTCAAACGGTCACTGTTCGGAAGAAAGGCTTGCAGCTACAGGTGCACCCGTTTTTGCCTCTCTCTCGGAACTGTATGAACATATGAAATGTAAAATTGGAGAATAGTATGGATTACATTGATTTAAGAAGCGATACTGTGACATGGCCGACAGAGGAAATGAGAAAAGCGATACTGGAAGCTGAAGTAGGAGACGATGTGTATGGAGACGATCCGACTGTAAACCGTCTTCAGGAAATGGCAGCTACGATGCTGCATAAAGAAGCAGCTTTGTTCGTACCAACAGGGACCATGGGCAATCAGTTGGCAATACTTACCCATACAAACCGGGGCGATGAAGTAATAATTCCGGAGGATAACCATATTGTTGTACATGAAGCCGGAGCTCCTGCCTTGCTGTCAGGTGTAAACTTAAGATGCCTTCCATCCGATAAGGGTATGATGGATCTAAAAAAGGCTGAGAGCACGATACGCTTCGGCAATGATATCCATGAACCTGAGACAGGACTTATCTGTACCGAGAACGCTCATTCAACCGGTGTTGTCCACCCTCTTTCATATATGGAAGAGCTTTATGATATAGCCAAAAGAAATGATGTGCCCCTTCATCTGGATGGAGCCAGGATTTTTAATGCAGCATCCTATTTAAAGGTTGACGCATGGAGGATCGCCCAATATTCGGATTCGGTCATGTTCTGCCTGTCGAAAGGCCTCTGTGCTCCCATTGGCTCAATGCTTGCCGGGACAAAAAACTTTATTGAAGCCGCAAGGAGAAATCGCAAAATCCTTGGCGGAGCAATGAGGCAGGTTGGAATACTTGCCCAGGCGGGAATCATAGCTCTTGATAAGATGACAAAAAGGGTTCATGAGGATCGGGAGCAGGCATTATATCTGGCAAAATTACTTAAGGAGATCCCATGCCTTATTGTGGATCCGGATGATATTCATATCAATATGGTATTTGTTAAGATTAATAAGCCTATTGATCCGGTAACACTGACAGAAGCACTGAAAAATGACGGAATCCTTGTTAATCCTCCGGTCAATGGTGAGATGCGTTTTGTAACTCATTATTATATTGGCAGGCAGCAAATAGAAAAAACAGTTGGATCAATGAAAAAAATTCTTAGCTCATAATTTTTATGAGGTTTTTGTGAAAATATCAGGTTATTTTTCCAAACATATATTCTTTTTAATAGTGATATGCTATAATAAAACAAAATAAGAGAACATACGTTTGGAGGTCTTTATGCAGTTGCTGGAAAAGCTCCAGGTGCTTGCCGACTCTGCAAAATATGATGTTTCCTGCTCTTCAAGCGGCAGCAATCGCGCGAATAAAAAGGGTCAGGTCGGTAATGCCGCAATTGCCGGCATCTGCCATAGCTGGGCTGATGACGGGCGCTGTATATCGCTTTTAAAGGTGCTTTTCAGTAATTGCTGCATTTATGACTGCAAATATTGCGTAAATCGTATCACCAATGACATCAAAAGAGCCAGTTTTACCCCGGACGAGCTCTGTGCTCTTACCATCGAATTTTATAGACGCAACTATATAGAAGGCTTATTCTTAAGTTCGGCAGTCATCAAAAGTCCTGATTACACCATGGAGCTCATGATCGAAACCTTAAGAAAGCTTAGGAATGAGCATAAGTTTAACGGATATATCCATATTAAATCTATTCCGGGTGCTGATTTAAACCTGATTTATCAGGCAGGTCTTCTGGCAGACAGGATGAGCATAAATATCGAGCTTCCTTCGGTACAAGGTCTGAAGCTGTTAGCTCCGCAAAAAAAACATGAGTCAATAATTAAGCCGATGTCATATGTAAAAGAGCAAATACAGGGAGCTAATGAGCTTACCATCTATAAAAAGAAACAATTGTTCGTACCTGCCGGCCAAACTACTCAATTGATAGTCGGAGCTACTAAAGACAGCGATCTTACCATACTGGACTTGACCCAGAGTTTGTATAAAAATTTTAAGCTCAAAAGAGTGTACTATTCGGCATATGTGCCAGTAAATGCCGATACAAACCTTCCGGCAATAACAACAAGCCCGCCGCTATTGCGTGAGCACAGAATTTATCAGGCTGACTGGCTGCTGAGGTTCTACGGTTTTACAGCCAGAGAGCTTCTTGATGAGGGTCATAGTAACTTTGATACCCGGGTTGACCCGAAATGTGACTGGGCTCTTCGCAATCTTGATAAATTTCCTGTGGAGATCAACAAAGCTCCGCTTGAAATGCTGATGAGAGTTCCGGGTATAGGGTATAAAATGGCGGAGAAGATTGTAAGAGCAAGACGTGTTGCCCCACTGTCTTATGAGGATTTAAAAAGGATGAGGGTTGTTCTTAAGCGGGCACGATATTTTATTACATGTAAAGGTATGTATTATGGTGGGATCGATATTGACACCGAAGATCTTTATCCGATTCTGTCCGAGGTAAAAACATCAAAGGGTATACCTGGACAGATATCGATGTTAGATGTTAGAAGTTAGAGGTTAGAAGTTAGAGGTTAGAAGTTAGAGGTTAGAAGTTAGATTCTTTTATGTCATTCTGAGGAGCGAAGCGACGAAGAATCTAACACGCAGGAGTAGCCACCGGTAGTCCGTAAACCGGCGTGTAATGCGAAATATGCAAACATATTTTTTCAAATGCGCTTGGTTCAGGATGGCAGACAATAGACTGAAACGAGGTGCCTAACATGATTTATGTTACCGACGGTACTTTTGAAGGTATCCTTACAGCCGTATTCGAAGCATACAGGAACAGGGAGGAGCCTCGCAGCATAGTAACAGAAAAATGCTTTCAAACAACTCTTGATTCCAATATCCGGATTATTGAGACCAATCAGGAGAAATCGGACAGAGTGTATAACGCCATAGTTGACAAGATGTCTTACGAAGTACTTGAGCAGATTTATAAAGCCTGGTTGAGTGAATATCATGATGTGGGCACTGCTATTTACAAGTTCATTAAAATTGGCTTGAAGATCGGCAAAAAAGTTATTTCATTTATTCAGAACCCTGATGTCCAGAAGTTGAATGACTTGTCCATGAAGGTTTCAAAAGAAGTTCATCTGTTTACAGGAATTCTCAGGTTTAACAAATTGAAAAACGGCATATACTATGCGCGAATAGAACCGGACAATAATATTGTAATGCTTATAGCCGATCATTTTGCCGACAGATTATCCGATCAGCCCTGGATAATTCATGATGCAAAAAGGGATTTCTCAGCCTTGTTCGATACGAATCAGGTAGTTTATACATCAGAAAAAATAACGATTCCGGCCGATTACAAGGATGACAGGGAATTTGAGATGTTATGGAAAAAGTATTTCAAGGCTATCGCGATAGAGAGCAGAATAAATCCCAAGCTCCAGAGAAGTTTTATGCCGGTAAGGTATTGGGGGAATTTAACGGAGAAACAGTAAAAACAATATAATATAATTATACTATATAGATGCATCGATAGTTTTGACTATCATGCGGATTGACATGATAGAATTACTAACATGTCAATTTGTTCATATTGAGTCAACAATAACGTTATGATATAATTAAGATAGTTAAATATCCTGAGATGTGCGTGATGCCTTAGTTTTGAACCTGCTATATGTGACACGGGAGCCCGATTGTTTGTGCACGTAGCACAGGCCACAAGATAATTCCGACAAACAGCTCAAGCTGTTTGCAACGGCGGTGGAAATGTGAAATGCGCAATAGGGCACCCACCTGGCGAGTGCCAGGTGTCAAAATAGGTAAACGGCATCTTGGGGCAAAGGGGACTTTTTAAAGTCCCCTTTGTTTTTTAATCATACTGCCATTATTAAGCTGCTATACCGCGCTGATCTTATGCTTTTTCCCTTTTTTTGCTGAAATCATTTGTCTTATTTCCTGAATAATGATTTCCGGTTTGCTTAAATGAATATACTCACCTGAGCCGATGATTTCGGTTGAGGTCGTGTACGGGGATATTCTCATGATATCTTTTGACAGATCTTCATAAACTCTTTGGAGTTGCCGGGCGGAATATTCGCTGATCCCGTTTCTGACCCAATTTCGTATAAGTGATTCACCAGATGGAAATAGGATCCTTACAGGAATTTCAGGAAAGTCTTCACTGGCACTTGCCTCTTTCAAAGCCGTTTCAACTTGATCCAGTTCATCGATCATAGTATCATAGTTTGCTGTTCTGATGTAATGCTCGACGATATGACGTTTATAGCGCTTGTCAAGCTTATAGCCTTTGAAAGGTGATGAAAGCCTGTAAATCCCTTTTGAGGCTAACTTTTTTCTTTTTTTCGCAGTTTCTGTCAGGTCGGGGCATTCATCAATGTTTTTTACTGCCTCTTTCCATTCTGAATAGCGAAAGGGCATAGGGTTAACCAACAGCATCCCCGATACTTTTTCAGGGTGACTTTTTGCATAATGTCGGGCGTAAAAAGCCCCTGTTCCATAGGCTACAAGATAGACGGGCTTTCTTATTCTTTCGAATTTCAGTATAAGTTTTAATTCCTCAGATATTGATTCGAGAGTTTTTGTGTCATCTTCTTCCGATATGCTCCAGTCGAAACCAGGACGGTCAAAGGTAATCATTCTGCAATTTTGGCCTATTTCATTTTGTATAGGCCACCACTCGGCCTGGGAACTGCCTATAGCGCCAAATACTATAATAACAGCCCCACCTTTGCCTTTAACACGGTAAAACAATTTTTTACCTTTAGAATCTGCAAACTTTCCTTCTGATGGAGGGGCATCAAACCATTTATAGTTTCTATAACGACTGATAAATATAAATGAACATACTGAAGCAATAACAAGAATAATAGATGCTGACGCATAGAAAAAGGCTCCCATTAATTGTCTCTCCTTAAAAATGATTGATCATATTAATATGCTAACATATCGACAGGAAGGCATCAAGAGTATTGACAGGACGGCTCTCTGTCTATTCTATGGCCTTAAAAGCTCCCTGATGGTGTTCTCCAAAAATTCGATGCGCCCTTCCAGCTCACGGATTCGCTCATTTAATACTTCTTTATCCTCTGGATAGTTTTCGTTTTTTTGCATTGAGAGAGTTTTAATGTCAAAGGGAAAGCCAAGGCCGTTGCCAAAGAGCATGAAAGTCAGATCACATTTAAAATTCCGGTCTTTTTTATATGTAGATTGAAATTTGCATTTTAATGGGATATCCCTCCCGGACAGATCGATTCTTGTTTCTTCAACCACATTCTTCATACTCCTGCTTATCCTTGACAGGATAAAGGATGCCTTTAATGAACGGACTACATAAGGGATATTGTTGACAAGGATCAGACTGTCACTTCCTTGACCAGAGGACGCACTGTAAACTTCGAGCCCCTTTGAGAATTTATTAAGGACAGGATCGAATTTGAATATCACACTGGCATCGTTCCCGCTGTCAGGCGAGGCCAGTACATACACAGGACCATCGTCTGAAATCACAGCCTGAAGACGAAGAGACGGACTGTATGGAAATGGTGTCGTTACAGGCTTGGAAGCTTTTCCATCATATATTTTTCTGTGTACTAAAAGGCTGATCCCCTGAACATCGGTGACAAAAAACAGGTGTATATTGGTTTCATCCGAACAAACTGCATAATTCTTACCTTCGCGGATTATTATACCCTCGACCTCAGGCATTGAATATCTTTGATTTATCGGCTGGTAAGTCAAAAGCTGTTTTCTATTATGGGAAACAACATAAAATGCGTGACTGAATCCATCTGCCTCAACAAGTCTTACATTGTAAGGAGAGCTGCCGATGATCCTGCTTTCGAGAAGCACGGAAGGTTCTTTTTTTTCTTCACATGCATTCATATATAAAAGACGTCCGCTATAGTCAACAAAACAGGCACTGATCGTATCAGACGAATCGAGTAGTGCGGAAAAATCGCAGGTAGCGTTATCTGATAATAAAAATGGAGGGCCCCATTTGTTTTCTTTGTCCAGCATGCTCATGAAGAGACCATTTTTATACCAAATGCATGTGGTAACACCCATGCTGTTTTTTAACAGATGCCTTATGTTTTCATTGGAGGGCACATTGCACAACCCCTTTTAATAGAATAGTCCGAGACTATTGAAAAAGTCTGCTTGTCACTACTAATTCATATTTATATCCCGGAGTTAATATTACTCTCAGTAACCAATTAAACTAAAAGGCATATTATGACAATGTGAAGGCAATTAATCTGAAATGGAGGACCGATAAAATGGGCTGTAAAGAACAAGTGGTTCCGGGGCTTATATGCGGCGAAGACATATGCAAACTACGGGAAGCCGTATGTGTTCATGTAGAAAAAGTATATGACAATTGCCGTGAAAAAGATTGCGTTGAGGATGCGGTTGTAGATTTCGTAGATAATGTACAAGACCTCATCAATAATGCAATAAAGGTAAAAACTAAGGATGCAGAAGTAGTGGCAGTATTGGCTGATCTTGAAGATGTTCCTTTTAAGAGAGGTTTCTTTACTGTAAATGTACGCTATAAGATCCGTGTAGTGGTCGAATTCTGCTACAAGGATGTAACTGGAAATATCGTAAATTCTTCTCCGAAGGTAGGTTATGTTTGGTTTTCAAAGACTGTGATCCTCTTTGGATCTGAAGGCAAAATCAAGATCTTTAAGAGTGTAGACTTGAACCATCCTATGCCTTTGGTTTGCGAAGGATGTAACGATGGCTGTGGAGGGTTGATAGAACAGGATAATCTTCCGATCATAAAGGTTGAGGTTGCTGAACCCCTGATTCTGAATACCCGGATTAAAAGAGTACATGATAAGCACCACCACTGCGGATGCGATGATGAAAGAAGCGAGGTAAGTGCTCTGATAGGGCCGCAAAGAAGAGTTGTAGTCACTCTTGGTATTTTCTCGATCATAAAGCTAGTGCGCCTTGTTCAGCTTTTGATTCCTGCCTTCAATTTCTGCTACCCCAACAAGGAATGCATTACTTCCACCGATGAGAATCCTTGCGACATCTTTGACACCATCGAATTCCCGCTGGACCAGTTCTTCCCGCCTCAAAAATTCGATTTAGGCTGCGCGGAAGAACATAGATGCTAAGAGGAAGGGCGAAAGTCCTTCCTTTGTTTCAATCTTCTTTTAATTGGTTAAATATCATAATAAAACATATTCCCGTTATTCTCGAGCGTATATTGCATAAATCTGCAACAATGTTAAAATAAAATTATATGCAGCATAAATAATGAGAAAGGTACTTAGGATAAATGCGAAGATTTATGACAGTACTGGCACCTCTAATAGTGCTTTTAGTTGCATGGGCTCTGGCTTCAAAGTCTGAGTTCTACGGCGATGCTGTCCAATCTTTGATAAAGGTGGTTCCTTATATAATTGCTCTTTTAGCTCTATTTATGAGCGTCTGGTATCAGAACAGCAATTCTTTCTATTTGGTTTGCTTCGTTTTGATCACTTACATTTTTATAGTCGTCTCTCAGAAAAATATTTCAATGCTTTCCGAGGTAGTAACAATGGTGAGCATTCTGCTTCCTGTCAATGCCCTGTGGCTTGGTTTTTCCAGGGAAAGAGGAGTATTCAGCTCCTATGGCAGAAAAAAAGCTCTGATTATTCTGGTACAACTGATCTGGATATTTGTTAATATGATGAGCAAGTCAGGTACTCCTGCGACCGGTGATATGACCGAAAGCTTCATAGGGATAAGGGTACCTGCTGTGGTTTTATATATCATTTCGGTAGGGCTTCTTTTGTCCTGTTACATTTTAAAGAACATAAATATGAACATCATTTATATGGCGATTCTGATAACCTCGGTCTTATCTTTGTATTTTGCAAATCGAATACTACTTGTCTCCATTTTCACATCAGCCATTTTTGTTATTGTGGTAATCGCATTGTTTGATGTATCTTATTCTCTGGCCTTCTATGATACGTTAACAGGTGTTTATTCCCGCCGGGCACTTGAGCAGGAGCTGCTAAAACTCGGGAATAAAAAGTATGCGATAGCAATGGTAGATTTGGATCGCTTTAAGCATATAAATGACACTTATGGACATGATGTAGGTGATGAGGTCCTAAAAATGGTAGCCTCGCTTCTTGACAAAAATTCGGGACCCGGAAAAGTGTTCCGCTATGGAGGTGAGGAATTTGTTGTGCTTTTCACCAGAACAAACTATAATGATGTTATGCCTTTGCTGGAACGCATGCGCAGGGCAATTGAAAGAAGGCCCTTTATTTTGAGATCAGATAACAGGCCTGCTGAAAAACCTGAAAAGAATAGGATTAAGCCCTCAAAAGGAAAGGGTAAAATAAATATAACTGTCAGTATTGGGTTGGCTCAAAAGACAGAATCATTAAAAACTTGCTTTGATGTAATAAAAAAAGCCGATGAAGCGCTATATAAATCCAAAAATAGCGGTAGAAATTGTGTGACCAAGATTTAAGCTTTAGGAGGGGACAAATGGAAAACATTCTACAGGAGATCATCCAAAGCGAAGAGGAAGCCTTGAGAATAGAA
>JAAYNO010000212.1 GCA_012520855.1 Clostridiaceae bacterium
AAGAGCCCACAATGCCGCTCCCAGAGCTTCAAAGCAATGGCTGTAAGACGGGATGATCACATTTAAGCCTGATTCTTTCAAGTATTTTACCATTATTTTATTGGAAGAACTGCCTCCCACCAGCAGAATCTGGGCCTTTGTTTTTTTATTCAGGAGCTCTTCTATTTTACCGGCCATCATCTTGCATAAGCCCGCGACCACTTTTGATTTTGCCGCTCCTTTATTTAAAGCGTGGGTACAGTCGCTCTTGCAAAAAACACTGCATCTGCCTGCAACCTTATATGGCTCATCCAAAGCCGCCATTTCCATTGCAGCCTCGACAGACAGATCCATTCTCTTTATCTGCTGCAGAAAAAACTCACCTGTTCCGGAGGCACATTTGTTCCCGCTTTTTACGTCGATGATTCTTCCGTTCGGGTCAAGGTAATAAACCATAAAGGTCTCCCCGCCGGCGCTCACAAGAGTTACCGGATCGGTATCTCCGGCTGTCATGCTATAGGGAGTGATGCCACCTTGAGATAGGAACGCTCCTTCGTCCTTCTGACGGCCATCCTTCTGACTGCTTCTGAAATAACCATAGGCTTCTTCTATTGCTTCCGGTTCAGACAGGGTCCGGGCATTTATAAAGTGTCTTAATCTGCGTCCTGTAAAAGCTATCCGATCGGCCGATCTAACACTTTCATCTCTTAGAATATCCAACAATACTTTTTTGGGGTTTCCTTCATGAGATATTGATTTAGTCTTCAGGATCGTAATTTTATCATGGCTTTTATCCGCACATGCCATAGTAACGGTTGAGGCTCCGATACAAATTCCTACAGTTTTCATATTCTCTCCGCAAAATTTAAATCATATTTGTTATCTCTAAATGCTATATCATCCAATGTGATAAAATGTCAAGGGACGGTGTTATGGCAGCTTAACCGCCTGTAACACCGTCCCTTGTTAAAATCAAACTTAATAATATCCTATATCGCTGTAAGTGTCTTTCCTTAAAACATCAAGGTTATCCAGGGTCTTGCCCGTGCCTATCGCAACGCATGAAACAGCGTCATCAGCAATAATTACCCTTATTCCTGTCTTATACTCAAGGAGCTTGTCCATGCCATAAACAAGGCTGCCTCCCCCGGTCATTACAATTCCTCTTTCACTTATGTCAGCAGCCAGTTCAGGAGGTGTTCTTTCAAGGACCGAGTGCACAGCTTCAACCACACTGGAAACAGGTTCTTCTAGCACTTCCATTACTTCTGTGGAGGTAATCGTTATGGTTTTAGGCAGACCCGAAACAAGATTTCTTCCCCGGACGTCTACCTGAACTTCCTTTTGTCTGGGAAATACTGTCCCTATCTGAATTTTAATCTCTTCTGCAGTTCTCTCGCCAATCATGATATTATGCTTCTTGCGCATATATCGCACGATTGCTTCATCAAACTTGTCCCCCGCGATTTTGACAGAAGTACTCACAACCGTTCCGCCGAGGGATATAACAGCTATATCTGTAGTTCCGCCGCCAATATCCACGACCATACTTCCGCATGCCTTGGTTATATCGATCCCCGCGCCTATTGCAGCGGCAATTGGTTCTTCGATCAGATAGGTTTTTCTGGCTCCGGCCTGCATAGCGGCATCTTCTACAGCTCTTTTTTCAACCTCTGTAACACCCGAGGGCACACATATCATTACCCTGGGTTTAAATAGCTTGAAAAAGCTCTTGGCGCAAACTTTATTCAAAAAATATTTAAGCATTTTCTCGGTAACGTGGTAATCCGAAATAACTCCCTCTCTTAAGGGGCGTATAGCTACGATATTTCCCGGGGTTCGTCCAAGCATTTTTCGTGCTTCCTCACCCACCGCCAGAATCCTGTCGGTATTTTTATCGATAGCCACAACAGACGGTTCACGTAAAACTATTCCTTTTTCTTTGATGTAAACCAAAACAGAGGCGGTTCCTAAATCCAAACCGATATCCAATCCAAGGCCCAACCTTTACAACTCCTTTTTACAGCAACAACCTGCAATTAACATTGTATACAGTTTTAATATTATCAATATATTTCCCCGATATCAATAGAAAAAAGAAATCTGCCGGCATTATCGCTGGTATTAATGCCTTTTAACTCTTTTTAACTCTATCAATGATTTTTTTCAACACCTTGTCTTTTACGTGAGGCAATAATCTCGAATAACCTTATTATGACTAAGGCAATAAGTGCACCAGACGTATCTATTAGTATGTCTGTCAATTTGCCATCCCTTCCCGGAACAAAGCTTTGTACAGTTTCATCTATACAGGCTAGGGAAATTATTGAAATCAAAGAATAGAGCTTGGCCTTACTTCTTGATGCATTGAATATTCTGAAGGCAAAATAAAATAAGCCACATAAGATAAAGTATTCCATGAAATGCGCCAATTTACGGACTATGGTATTGACAGCGCTAAATAAGCCCGAATGAAGCTTAACAGGTGGCAGGTTAAATATATCTGAAATAGCATTAACAATGAATAATGCCACCTTCTCCGATGTTTTATTAGACTCATACCCTGTATGTAGCGTTGAATAAAAAATAATACATACAAAGGCCAAAACACTTAATATGGATAATGCTTTTTTAATACCGGAACTATTTTGCAAGTGATGACCCCTAATCAATTTAATAATTTTATGGCAGTAACATCAAAAGTATATTACTAAATAAAGAAATAACGAAGGACCAAATTCAGTAAAATAAGCCGAACTTAGTCCTTCTGAAATATGAGATTTAATTCTCAATAAATTAAGATTGATTTATTATTTAAAAAGTACAGTATAGTATTCTGACTGTTCACCTTTCATTACGTAAAGTCTGGCAGTAATTTTCCCGGCTTTGAGTTCACCAAGTGTAATATTGAGACCACTGGGTTTGCCAAGC
>JAAYNO010000213.1 GCA_012520855.1 Clostridiaceae bacterium
CAGTAAAATGGGAAATATTTTAAAATTATTCTATACTCTCACATATATGTATCAGCTCATCCTTACTAATGCTGCCTGTGATTTGAAATGCTGTATCGTTTTCCTCCCATATCAAAACACTTCTATCATCGGCAGATGTTGCTTCAAATAAATAAGCTGTTTTTCCCGAAATGCTGAATATGTCATACTTCGAGTTTTCATTGTCTACTTTTATGCCCCCGCCATCAGCCGGGAGTTGATCAAACAGAATACTATCCCCGTTATCGTTTTTGTAGATTATTGTATATGTATCTCCAAACTTACTAGTTGATTCTTCAGAAAAGCCTTCAGGAATATAGGTGGGCTTATATATACCATTTTCGTTTTTGTCGGGATCGTCGAATTTAATTTCAGCACTTTTTTCTTTCCAGTTAATAAAGGCATTAAAAATTGCATTTCTTGTTGCTTTTACGCTTAGAAGAACTGTGGAAAGAACAGTAATAATAATTGCAATACTGGCCGCTGCTTTGCCGGCTCTTTTTATAATCCCACTTCTTTTCCTCTTTCGAACATCCTTTTTTATCAAATCCTTAATACGCTTATCCATTGCAGCTGACGGCTTATATATTTTGTCAAGTTCTTCAACAGAAGGAAGACTCTCCATCTCCCTCTTAAGTGCTTCATCTACAGCAACCTTAAGCAAAGCATCAAATATCTTCTCATTGTGTATTTTATCTTGCATTGTACGCTTCCTCCTTCTGCATTTGTTCAATCAAAGCTTTGCGGGCTCTATTTAATCGAACTTTAACATTGTCTGGTGTAATATTTAGAAGCTCGCTGATTTCTTTAGTAGAGTACTTATAGCTAATTTTCAGGTACAGAATATCTGCATAGTTTATATTGCTCATTCTGCTTATACAGTCTATTATTTTTTCGCAGGCATCTTTTGCGGATACAGACTCAAAGATTGGGTCGTTATTCTTAACCGGTTCTTTCACATCATCGAAGGACAATATCTGTGGTTTCTTCGAGCTACGAAGCATGTCAATTGAAACGTTCCTCACTAATACAACGATAAAACCACGTGTTTGGTAACAGTTAACTTCTCTTATTTTTTCGACATTATTTATTATTTTTATAAAGGACTCGGAGACGGCGTCTTCTGCAAGACCTTCGTCGCGTAGTATATCTTTCGCTATGTAAAGCATCGTGCTGTAGTAGCGATTATAGACTTCTTCTATTTTATTTCTCTCTTGTTCGTCTTCAATTGCCATGATGATAGCTAACATCTTTTTCGTACACCCCTATCTTTTTCTTATGATTTGAGCATACTATGTATGGTAATAAATGTCAACCCATTGTGCGCTTTTCGTCGATTTGGGCACATATTTCGGAGACAACTCAAACGAAATATATCTAGATAAGCCTATGTAAATTTTAGCCATTTTGATGTAATCAAATCAAAAAAACCGCCTGCCGCTTTACGCAGCAAGCAACCAAATAAACAGGGAAGCTTCTGATACTTTCTTATGATCTTACGCAATTACCGATAATCAAGGGATTTTATACACGTCAGAAGCCTTAAGTATCCATCTGAATAATTTTAGGTGATGATTCATCTGATTGATATATGAACATCCACCCGTCACATATTTGAAATGATGAAACATTCTTTTCATAAGTTTGACTGACTCCATGTGATTTTAAATCATATGCCCATACTCCGTCCTTATCTTCCAGCGAATAATAAACTACGTCGTCATATACTGCCCATAACATGATTATGTTCCCCAGATCAGCCTCATCTTCTATACTGGTTTTTATATCACGAATATGTAATACATCGGATTCCGTATAACATATTACTGAATTATTAACCGCTAAAAGAGCCGGCACACTTTTTGTATCAAAATCCATAATGGTTTTCCCGTCATTATCCACCCAGCGTATAAGCTTCTCTTTATACGGAACAAAAACGATTCCTCTCGAATTAGGGCAAATATGAGCTGAAATCGGTGTTAATGTTATAGTTTCAATGCTTTCTTCCTTGCCAAAGTCATATTTAAAGAGCATTCCTCCGTTATTCTCATAATTCATGTAATATAGGTTGCCATTGCTTACAAATAGATTCCTTGCTCTGAATGGAAGCATGGTAGTATCTCCACTATTCAAACTATATGCATATGCTGTGTTGTTGTTGTTTCTTGATAAATA
>JAAYNO010000214.1 GCA_012520855.1 Clostridiaceae bacterium
GTGAAAATAATGTGGATATAAAATTGGATACTATATCGGATGAGAATATTTGGATATTTCGTGCGGCTTCGGCTCACAAGACAAGATTTGATATTTTTTTTGAAGTAGAATAAACATTTAAAACCATTTAAAATTATAAAACAATGAAAAATAATAGGAAATACCTGATCATGCTTACGCTGCTTTTTATGACGGTGATTGGAGCGACATCATGTACAAATGCACAAAAGGAAGTAGATGTAAAAGCACTATTTGATTTGATGCCTGCTGAGGCTTTTATCATGACAGACGGGGATACGCCTGCCGAGTTGGAAGAATATATGACGGTATGCGACAATGAGAACAGATACCTCAGATTGGAGTTTGAAGACCAGGTAACTTGGGAAATGTGCTATTGGGACCTGAAGGATGGCAATAAACTAATTGCTGTCGGCTATGTCGGAGGATTCAGTTATTTCCTTTACAGTAATGGAGAAATAAAGTCCACATCTGATTTTGGAGTAGAAGAGATGCACCGTTCAATTGAAAACAGCATCGCCACGAATCCTTACTACAATTGGATTGACTTCTATGTTCCTCGTCACGGGACTACTGCTTACATTTCTGTCAATCGTCAGGATTTCTTGATTTACAAATGGGAAAATGAGCAATTTGTACAAATAAGAGATTATCCCACCCAAAACAACACTCACCAGGGACTTGTTGAAGGATTTGCTTCTGCACTTATCAGTGCCGATGCAGACCGTTGTTTACAATATGTTGACCCTAGTTATGCTGCATATCAATGTATGGAATTTTTTGAGAGAAATATAGAAGATTTCATATGCGACTTAATTGCAGGCGAAAATGAACAAGGCCCCATAAAACCTGCAAAACTGGGCGACATCAAAACAGCAACCTACCGCTACACTCCCGACGACGGATTTGCCAACCACATTATTCTCATCAAACTCAATGACGGCCGCTCCTACACCTATTACCCTAGTCTGGTAACGATTGAAATTTTCGAAATGCGTGAAAATGGAGAAAATGGAGAACTAATCACAAGAATCCCCTATATCACCGGTGGGATTGGTTAAGATGCTAATGGAAACTTTACCATTATTTGATAATTCTGCGCTTATTACAAGGGGTTTGGGGCACAAAACTCCAAGGCTTAAACCACAAAAGTCAGAAAAACAAATAATTAATTTCCCGGGGTAAACAAACGAACAGTATATCTTTTGGTCTTCCAGTAGCCACCGGAAGAAGAGGAGGCGTCGCTACTTCTGAAAGTCATGGCAAACGCAAAGTCTGTGCCCTTTTTCGTTGACGACCAGAAATAGCCATTAGTGCCTAAATCTTTACGTAAGCTGCCTTCATAGTAACCGCTTGCGGGGAAATAACGAACAATGTCGTTCTCATTGCCGCTATTCCAGAAGGCGCCGTTGTTTTCGGTGATATCGTCAATGGTTACGTAAGATGATACCCTTCGAGAGGTAATCTTCATATGAGTATTATTACCGTCGCTTATATACTCATATTTCCAGGCAGAAACCATATCAGTACCTTTGTAACGAAGAGCATAAGAAACATTGTTTCCAGGATGGCTGAAATCACCGGTCATAGTAATACTTTGACCCTGAACTACGACGTTCTCAGTAATGTTATCATTAGAAGGTGCAGAATCGAAGCAAACGCAATAAACTTGGTTAGCATATAATGGAACGATACCTTGCCACTCTTCTATGCTCGGCAGGTGATAACCGGAAATTATCTTGTTGGTATTGAAGTGAGTAACCGCATTACTCCAATTGAAATAGCCACTGACTTCGCAAGCAATCAGGTCAGTTACAAAGCCGGTGCCTGCCTCATTCACATTATACTCGGCAACATAGTAGAGCGGGGTGGTTATATCTGCCCAGCCGCTACTTACTGCACCTGTGTAGCGATGTCCTGCGACATAGTCTTTTCCGAGAGCAACACTCTGAGTCCACTGGTACAATTTATCGCCTTTCAGTCTTATGATTACCTTGCCGTTTGCAGCAATCTTTATTACGGCAGGATCAACAGCGAGGAAAGCGGTAATACTACTTACAGTAGCAGAAAAAGTTACTCCGGCTACATTAAGCGGCACCGATTTGAACACTCCGGACGCAGTCTCTAACGTATAAATTATTTGGTCCAGTTCCCCAACCTGTTGCGGGATACCACTTAGATCCAATTTGATGATGCTGCTCTTTAGGGCTAAGCTAAATCTCTGAGTGATGGGGTTTGCATTCTCGTCGAACAGGAGCAACTTGTTGCGGAGATGTGCCGTCGAATTGTTTCCGTCCTGTGTCTGTTGCCAAAAGTAGACGGGTAGTTGTACGTTGCCGTTATTATCCAGCGTAATGACATTCCCTGGATAGTAGGCCTTGTAGGTTGTGGCCCCCGGTACCTCTGTCCCCTGAAAACTATCGTCTCCGGTCCAGTGAAATTTCTTGCTTCCCTTATAAGTCGTGCCATCATATCCGGCAAGCAGAAGTGTGTCACCGGTCTGCCATGAAAGGCTGCGGTCGGTGTCATCGTATGTAACACGGGTCTCCGGTGGGATAGTTGCGCTAATAGTCACGATCTGTCCATCTTCTTCTATGGGTTCGGGAAAAGGCTCAAGCGTGCAGCTCGTAATAAATAAGGCAAGTAGTGTAAAAATAAATAGTTTAAATTTCATATTGTTTTAGTTTAAGCTGCCGGCTGTTGGCTGTGATTCCGTATTTAGTTGATGCAGAGCTTTGCCAATAACCTCGAATTTATCAATTATTTATCCTCTTTTTGTAGCCCATTGCACTCTCTTGCTCAGGGCCGATAGCCAATAGCCAATGGCTAACGACTAATAGCTAACCCCTCTACCAGGCATCTCCTCCGTCTCCAA
>JAAYNO010000215.1 GCA_012520855.1 Clostridiaceae bacterium
ATTGGGAAAAGAGGTTATATTGGCATCCGATGTTATCGGAGATGATGCCAAAACTAAAGCAGCCAACCTTAAGGAAGGCGAAATTCTAATGCTTGAAAACGTTCGTTTCCATAAGGAAGAGACGAAGAATGATCCTGCATTTGCAAAGGAGCTTTCAACTCTTGCTGACATATATGTAAACGATGCATTTGGAACAGCTCACAGAGCGCATGCTTCTACAGCGGGACTGGCTGATTACCTTCCATCATGCTGCGGCTATCTTATAAAGAAAGAACTGGATGTTATGGGTAAAGCCCTTGATAATCCAGAAAGACCATTTGTGGCAATTTTAGGCGGAGCTAAGGTTTCCGATAAAATAAGCGTTATTGAGAATTTGCTCGATAAAGTCGATACACTTATAATAGGCGGTGGAATGGCTTATACTTTTATTAAAGCTCAAGGTCATGATGTAGGCACCTCCATATGTGAAAACGATAAACTGGATCTTGCGAACAGCCTGCTTGTAAAGGCAAAGGAAAAGGGAGTAAATCTGCTGCTGCCTGTTGACAATGTTGTGGGCAAAGAGTTCAAGGCAGATACCGAATCAATGACTGTAAAATCTGATTCAATCCCCGATGGCTGGATGGGTCTTGATATCGGACCGGAAACCATCAAGTTGTTCTCCGAAGCGATAAAAGACGCTAAAACAGTTGTGTGGAACGGCCCTATGGGTGTGTTCGAAATGGAGAAGTTCGCAGTAGGTACTAAGAAGATTGCCGAAGCACTTGCTAACTCAGGTGCCATCTCTATCGTAGGAGGAGGGGATTCGGCGGCTGCCGTTGAACAATTAGGCTTTGCCGATAGAATCACTCATATTTCTACAGGCGGAGGCGCATCACTGGAATTCCTGGAAGGAAAAGAGCTCCCGGGCATTGCAGTGCTCAATGAAAAGAAATAGTTTTGAAAGGACGGAAGAATAAATGTCAAAACGTGTTATAATGGCAGCCGGTAACTGGAAGATGAATAAAACGCCAAAAGAGGCTGTAGAATTCGTTAACGAACTGAAAGGACTTGCTGCTGGCGCGGATTCCGAGGTTGTTATAGGTGTTCCTTTTGTTTGCATTCCCAACGTTATTGAAGCTGTCAAAGGATCAAATATAAAAGTTGCAGCTCAAAATGTTCATTGGGAAGCAAGCGGCGCATATACCGGCGAAGTTTCCTGCGGAATGCTGAAAGAATCAGGAGTGGATTATGTAATTATAGGGCATTCCGAAAGACGCGAGTATTTTGGTGAGACAAATGAAATGATAAATAAGAAAGCCAGAGCAATTATTGATTCGGGCATGATACCTATAATCTGCTGCGGTGAAACCCTCACCCAAAGGGAGCAGGGAGTTACTGCAGAGCATGTTCGTTATCAGATAAAAGTAGCTCTGCTTGGACTTAGTGCCCAAGAGGTATCCAATCTTGTCATTGCTTATGAACCTATCTGGGCTATAGGGACAGGAAAAACTGCCACCGAAGAACAGGCTGAGGAAGTTTGCGCTATTATTCGCAAGCTTATTGCTGAACTGTATGGCACTGATGTTTCGGAAAAGACACGTATACTGTATGGGGGAAGCGTAAATGCAGGCAATGCAAAAGCATTGTTCGCTATGCCCAATATAGATGGGGGACTTGTAGGAGGAGCCAGTCTTAAACTGGATGCATTTGAAAAGATCATTAAGCACTATGCTTAAGAAGTATTAGGTCATAATGGGGCATTCTTAGCGTATATTCTTTGATCAGAGATCAGATGGTTTTGAGAAACTCCAGACTATAGAAGACCAACATTAAAAAAGAAGGAATCTCTATCCTTTACTTGAGAAAGGTATGGAAAAAATTATGCTTAAAAAGAACGGTTATACACCTTCTGATGGTCCTATTCTTCTTGTTGTTATGGATGGTATCGGAATTTCCGATAATACAGAGGGTAATGCGGTAATAAATGCTTATACTCCGAATCTGGACAGATTGCTTAAGGAGAATCCCAACAATCTGCTTATGGCACATGGGACCGCTGTAGGCTTACCCAGCGATGATGATATGGGTAATTCGGAAGTAGGGCATAACGCCATCGGAGCCGGACAAGTTTATTCGCAGGGGGCTAAACTGGTCAATGAGGCCATAAGCTCGGGCGATATGTTTAAAGGAAAAGGCTGGGGAGAAATACGCAGCAATTGTATTTCCAAGGGTTCAACATTGCATTTTATAGGGCTTTTCAGCGACGGCAATGTACATTCCCACATCGACCATCTTAAGGCAATGATCAAGCAGGCTAAAATGGAAGGTATCAAGAAAGTAAGGATCCATATTCTTTTGGATGGCCGTGATGTTGGCGAAACCTCAGCACTTGAATATGTTATTCCTTTTGAAGAATTTCTGAAGGAGCTCAATGAATCAGACTTCGATGCCAGAATTGCCAGCGGCGGCGGACGTATGTTTATTACGATGGATCGCTATGAGGCCAATTGGAGCATGGTAGAACGCGGTTGGCATACCCATGTGCTGGGTGAAGGGCGCTTTTTTGATTCAGCCGTTGAAGCAATTGAAACTCTCAGAAAAGAAACAAAAGCTATTGATCAGGATCTGCCTGCTTTCGTGATAGGTGAGAACGGAAAGCCTGTCGGAGCTATTGAGGATGGCGACAGTGTAATTTTCTTTAATTTCCGCGGTGATCGTGCTATTGAAATCTCAAAAGCATTTGAAGAAGCAGAATTTAGCCAATTTGACAGAAAAAGATGGCCACAGGTCACTTATGCAGGTATGCTGGAATATGACGGAGACCTCCATATTCCAAGGCGATATCTGGTAAATCCGCCATTTATAAAGAATACTATGAGTGAATATCTTGTAAAAACCGGAGTAAGTCAGCTTGCGGTTTCCGAAACTCAAAAGTTCGGGCATGTTACTTATTTCTGGAATGGTAATAATTCCGGTAAATTCGATGATATCCTTGAAACCTTCGTTGAAGTACCGTCAGATATTGTTCCGTTTGAACAAAGACCCTGGATGAAGGCTGCTGAAGTTACTGATAAAGTTATAGAGCTTATCAGTACCGGAAATTACAGGTTTGTCAGAATGAACCTGGCTAACGGTGATATGGTCGGTCATACCGGAAACTTCCAGGCTGCCAGAATAGCTGTTGAAGCTGTTGATCTATGCCTGGGAAGACTTATTCCTGTTATAGAGAAGTTAGGCGGAGTACTGATCGTCACTGCGGACCACGGAAATGCCGATGAAATGTATGAAGTCGATAAAAAGACCGGTAAGGCGAAAACAAACGGGGCTGGGAGAATTAAAGCTAAAACAAGCCACACCCTTAATAAGGTTCCGTTTATCATTTATGATCCTGTCAACTCCGGGAAATATCGGCTAAAGGATGGAAAATTCGGTCTCGCCAATATTGCAGCTACAGTTGTAAACCTGCTGGGATACGAGGCTCCGGATTTGTGGAACGAGTCGATGATTGAAATTCTTTGATGTTGCTTTTTAAAAAACTATAGGTTATTATTGAGGCAGGGGCGCAATGTCCCTGCTTTTTTAATAAAAGCAATAAAAGGAGCACTACATGCGCATATTATGCATCGATTACGGTGATGCAAGAATTGGTATTGCTGTGAGCGATCCTTTGGGTTTAATTGCCCAGATGCTGGAAACAATAGAATGGAAGAATGACATTAGTAAGCCTGTGCAAAGAATCGCTGAGTTGGTTGATTCTTACGACTGTGAAGCGATTGTTGTAGGTATACCGCGGAATATGAACGGAACAACAGGCCAGAGAGAGCTGAAGACCAGGAGTTTTATTGAACTGCTGGAAGGCAGACTTCCCGGGATCCGTATTATTCCATGGGATGAAAGGCTTACAACAGTAATGGCGCAACGGACTATGCATGATATGGGTATTGCGGCCAAAAACCAAAAAGGCAGAATAGACCAGATGGCTGCTGCCTTTATTTTGCAGGGGTATCTGGATTCCATAAAATAAAGCCCCTGTGCCGATTGAAAGGAGAATACTATGGACTACGAAAATGAAATCATTGAATTGACAGGCGAAAACGGAGATTCTATCAAATGTGAATACCTTGATACAGTACTGGTTGACGACAGCGAATATGTTGTTCTTCTGCCGCTGGTTGAAGATTCCGGCTGCTGCGATTCCTGCGATTGTGAAGATGATGAATGCGCAGCTGAAGTTATCATTATGAAAATCGAGAAGAATGGCGAAGAGGAATACCTTGTTCCAGTAGAAGATGAAGACGAGCTTGAAAGGGCTTTTAAAGCATTTCAGGATCAAATTGATGAAGAAGATGAAGATATCTGATTAACAGATTGATTTTCGGAATCAGTATTGTAGCCCGCCTGCAGACCTTAATGCAGAGTTGACAGGCGGGTTCTTTATCAATGAAAATGAGGTGAACACCAGGTTATGCAAATGAGAAAAGTTCTCATGTTACTTATAGTCGGAGTGCTTGTATTTTTTTCTGCTTGCGGAACTAATACAAATATACCGGCCGACGTTATCACTCAAACCCCTACGGACAGCCCTGAGAGTACGCCAGAGCCTGTTGAATCAACTCCGATCGAAATCGTCCCGACAGAAGAACCTCTATTTAATCCAGATTTTAAGGTACCCGACCCAGCAATCAGACCTGTGGCTGTCATGATAGATAATCAAGGGGACAGGGTTCTGCCCCAGGGCGGCATAGGCCAGGCACAAATTATATATGAGATAATTGTTGAATACAATATCTCACGTTATATGGCTCTGTTTTGGGATACACTACCCGAAATGATAGGGCCGGTCAGAAGCTCGAGGCACTATTTTTTGGATTATGTTATGGAGCATGACGCCATATATACCCATGCAGGCGGCAGTACTTACGCATATAAGGATATTCCGAAGCTTAAAATCCAGAATATAGACTATCAGGTACATGGCTCAGCTTTTTGGGATCTGACGAAAGATGTAAGAAACTGGCAGGATACATATACTTCCAGAGAAAGAATCGAAAAGTTTGTTTCAGATAAAAAATACAGAACAGAACCTAAAAAAACATTTCCATTTATTTACCACGATCATTTCACTTCCGAAGACAGCGGTACTAAAGCCGAAGAAATAAATATTAAATTTGATACGTCAAAAGGCAGCAGTAATTGCAGCTTTATATATGATCCTGAAACTAAACTATATGCCCGTTCAAGGATGGGAAAGCCTCAAATCGATCGAAATACCGATGCTCAGGTTAATGCCGTGAACATTATCATTTTAGAAATGAAGGCTCCTCTAATCGAAGGTGATCCCTATGGCTGCAGAAACCTTTTGAATATTGGATCTGGAGACGGGTATTTTATTACCGGCGGAAAATCGGTACCTGTAAAATGGTCTAAAACAGCTCGTGATACACAAACTCAGATCACTACGGAGGATGGGCAGCCAATTAAACTAAACCGGGGACAAACCTGGATAGAGATTGTACGAAAGCTTGATTATGTTTCAATAAAGTAAATTTGATATATGATAGTGAGTAAATGAGTAAAGGGGACGGTTCTTTATACTCATTTTGAGCAAAGTGAGTAAAGGGGACAGTCCTTTGCTTCCGACGGCTTGTCATTCTGAGGGAGCGTAGCGACCGAAGAATCTATGGGATCCTTCGCTATGCTCAGGATGACAAACATGGGGTGACCAACGGTCACCCCATGTTTGTCATTTTTTATTTTACTTATACCGTTTCAATATGTATAATACATAAGGTAGTATTTCTGCTTGGAGGATCATGTTTTATGGAAAGAATTGTTGGAACGATATCCAGAGGGCTTCGTGCGCCTATAATTAAATCGGGCGACTGTGTAGAACAGATAGTTACCGATACTCTGTTAAAAGCATCAAGCCAGGAAAACTTTCAAATAAAAGACAGGGATATTATAGCGGTGACTGAGTCTGTTGTTGCACGTGCACAGGGAAACTATGCAAGCACAGATGTGATCGCCAAGGATATTTATAATAAATTCGGAGATGACACCATAGGCGTAATATTTCCAATATTAAGCCGTAACCGTTTTGCTGTCTGCCTTCGCGGAATAGCAAAGGGTGCGGCCTCACGAAAAGTCATTTTAATGTTGAGCTACCCTTCTGATGAGGTAGGCAACCACCTGATAGATATCGATCTTCTGGATGAAAAAGGTGTTAATCCCTGGACCGACGTATTAAGCGAAAAACAGTTCAGGGAATTGTTCGGATATCAAAAGCATACTTTTACCGGAGTGGATTATGTTGATTATTATAAATCCCTGGTTGAAGAATCCGGAAGTGAATGCGAGGTTATCTTTTCCAATAATCCAAGAACGATCCTTGATTACACAAAAAGCGTACTTGCATGTGATATTCATTCAAGGAACAGAACCAAGAGGATACTAAAAGAAAATGGAGCACATAAAGTATATAGCCTGGACGATATACTCACATCATCGATTGATGGCAGCGGATATAATGAAATTTATGGCCTTTTGGGCTCTAATAAAGCGACAGAGGATAGTGTTAAGCTGTTTCCGAGGGATTGTCAGCGGTTAGTTGAGAGTATTCAGAGGATGATTAAGGACAGGACAGGTAAAACAGTAGAAGTTATGGTCTATGGTGACGGCGCCTTCAAGGATCCGGTGGGGAAAATATGGGAGCTTGCCGATCCTGTTGTTTCGCCCGGCTATACAAGCGGGTTGGAAGGTACTCCCAATGAAGTAAAGCTAAAATATCTGGCCGATAATAATTTTGCTGATTTACACGGAGAGGATTTAAAAAGGGCAATAGCCTGTTTTATACAAAACAAAAATAATAATCTCGTGGGACATTTAGAATCTCAGGGTACGACTCCGAGGAAGCTGACCGACTTAATCGGTTCTTTATGCGACTTAACCTCGGGAAGCGGTGATAAAGGTACTCCAATAATTTATATCCAGGGATATTTCGATAATTTTTCCCAAAATGAATAACGGCAACAGGCTTGAATAAGTGAATTATTCAAGCCTGACCCCATTATGATAAAAATCAATACCTGTTTATCAAAATATCCAGTATCAGCGCACCAAAGAATAGTATGACCCAAAATCTGAAAGAGTAGAGGACGATCCACTCAATCAACCTTACTTGCCCGTTAAGAAAAGACGGATCGGTAATAAACATGATCGACAAAAACAATGCTGCCAACAGAAAAATGAAAAAGACAACTTTACCTATACCTAAAAGAGCCTTACTTCCTTTATTAAGGGCTGAAAATTTTTTATTTGCAATGTTAACAAAGGCACGAAACCTATTGATGTAATTATTTCTGTCCATGATTGACCCCCATTAACTAATGTCACTAAAGCGAGTTAATAAATATTCTTTATTATACCTGATGGAAGTATTATCCTCCACGACCTCGGGTTTCAGTGACTTGGAGAACATTTTATGTTCACTTACCTTGTTCTGGATCTATGATTTCTGTAACAGGTGAAGTCACTAAAACGACTATATAAATATCACTATAATATGGTATCATAGGGGCAAAACAATTACAATGCATAAATACTGGCAACACTTCGTTACAAGACTCTGAATACAACCTTTTCTTGACTTTTTCATTGATTATGGGTACAATTGCGCTATAAGTCATGTAAATTTATCCAATTAATTCAGACCTTTTTAGGTCAAAATGGAGGGATATTATGTATTGTTCAAATTGCAACAAGACTTTTACCGATGAATTTGCTTTCTGTGATAATTGCGGAGCAAAGCTTGAAAAAGAGCAAGTTGCTGAAAATGTACAACCAACAGATCCAACCCCTGATACTCCACAGGTCACTCCACCACCAGTTACCCCACCACCTGTTACTCCGCCACCAGTACCCCCCTCTCAAGCTACATATCAGTATACACAAGCTCCTCCTGCAGCACATAGCTACCAGGCACCTGTTGCAGAAGAGAATAAAAAGACCAGTAAGACAGTATCTTTTGGAACATGGATGGGAATTCACTTTTTAAACATCATTCCATTTATACTCAGCGTCATTTATACTATTTCAGTTATTTTGAGTACGCCTGCAGCACTGAAAAATGCAAATCCTCTGGGATTAGCAATTTTGGCATTTTCAGTGTTCTATGTAATTCTGCTGTTGATATGGGCAATTGTCAAACCCAAAGCTCGCTCTCTTAAGAATTATGCTAAAGCAACTCTCCTGATGACTCTGATAGTTATAATACTCGTAGTTATATTAGTTTTCGCTTTAAGAAACATGTTAACTGATGTAATTGAACAAATACAGAATTTTGAAATACCATTCCAGTATTAAAAACACCTGTTTTTATAACTAAAATCATATGTTATAAGGGACGTCCCAAAAGTTTTTTGTGACGTTCCTTTTGTTATATCGCAAGCTTTGTTGTTTCAAGTGTACAAAAAAGCATTATAATAATCCTGGTGATTTGAATTTTTTTGAAATTATTTTCGATTTTTATAGACAAGATTAATTGCCTATGTTAAGATATATGGGAACTTGAAAGAAAGGGAAAAAGAATGGCTTTTTGTATGGGAAAGAACAGAAAAATTTTTTCTTCGGCGACGGTAAAAACCGCGCAGATGGCACTTTTCTCTTTACATCAATCACAAAAATCGATTATTGTTTTTAATAAATAGTAAGATAGCGATCTTACTATTTTTTAATACGAAAAACCTTCAGAATATGGAAAGGCGGAAGAAAGATGAGACTTGCCTCTAAGGATTTGCTTGGTCTGGCAGATATTGAAGCTGATGAAATAAACCTTATTCTGGAAACTGCAAAGGAAATGAAGAAGATTGTAGCCAGTTCCATGAAAAGAGTGAATTATCTTCAGGGCAAAACTGTTATAAACCTGTTTTATGAGAACAGCACACGTACCAGGGTTTCATTTGAGCTGGCTGCAAAATATATGGGAGCTCAGGCAGTGAATGTTTCTGTATCAACAAGCAGTGTGTTAAAAGGCGAAACCTTGATTGATACGGGTAAAACTCTTGAGGCTATGGGAACGGATATAATTATAATACGTCACAGTCAGTCGGGAGCCCCCCATTTTCTGGCGAAGAATGTGAAATCAGCGGTCATCAATGCCGGAGACGGGATGCATGAACATCCTACTCAGGCACTTCTTGATATGATGACTATGAGAGAGACTTTTGGAACCCTGAAAGGACTTAAGGTGGCTATCATCGGAGATATTTCACATAGCAGGGTGGCGAGAAGCAATATAATCGGACTTTTAAAGATGGGCTCCCAGGTAAATCTATATGCACCTTCGACACTGATGCCTATAGGAATAGATCAAATGGGAGCTAAAATCTGCCCGACCATAGAAGATGCAGTCGAAGACTGCGACGTGGTCATGGGGCTTAGAGTTCAGCTTGAGAGGCAAAAAAAGGCTTTGTTTCCCTCCACATATGAATACACAAGATTCTTTGGCCTGAACCCCGAGAACATTAAGGGAGCAAAGAAGAACGCTCTTATCATGCACCCGGGACCGGTAAACAGAGGAGTAGAATTGACATCATCTTTGATAGATGCCGACAATTCGGTTATCAATATGCAGGTAACCAACGGAGTAGCAGTAAGAATGGCCCTTTTATATTTGCTGACAGGGAGGGAAGAGGCATGAGGACATTAATTAAAAACGCTAAGGTTTTGATTGACAATAAAACTGAGACAGGGATTGATCTGGTGATTGTAGATAACATCCTGATCTCAATGGGAAAAAACATTGATAATGAGGCCGATAAAATAATTGACGCCACAGATCTCTATGTGCTGCCTGGGCTGGTGGATGCCCACTGTCATCTCAGAGATCCGGGATATGAATATAAAGAAGATATAGAATCAGGAACCAGAAGCGCGGCTAGAGGAGGCTTTACCTCGATCGCCTGTATGCCGAATACAAATCCGACGGCAGATAATGCTGCCGTAGTTCGATATATAATAGAAAAAGCCAGTCAAAAGGGCATTGTTAATGTTTATCCAGTAGGAGCTATAACAAAAGGCCTCGAAGGAACTGAACTGTCTGAGATGGGTACCATGAAGGAAGCAGGCATCGTAGCTGTCTCAGATGACGGAATGCCTGTCATGAATGGGGATGTTATGAAAAAGGCCCTTATTTACGCGAAACAGTTCGGGCTTCCGGTGATATCCCATTGTGAGGATATAAACCTGACCGATGGCGGCAGTATGAACGAAGGGGTGGTTTCAACATTGATGGGACTCAGAGGGATACCATCTTCTTCTGAGGATGTTATGGTTTCCAGAGAGATTCTATTATCGGAGTATACAAAAGTACCTGTTCATATAGCCCATGTGTCTACAAAGACCTCGGTGGAGCTGATTCGGCAGGCAAAAAGGCGGGGGGCAATGGTCACTGCTGAAACCTGTCCCCATTATTTCACACTGACAGAAAAGGCATGTCTTGGTTATGATACCAATGCAAAAATGAATCCTCCACTTAGAAGCGAAGAGGATTTGAAGGCTGTAATAGAAGGCTTGAAAGATGGAACCATAGATATTATCGCAACTGATCACGCACCTCACCATATAGATGAGAAAAATGTTGAATTCGAAAAAGCGCCCAATGGCATAGTGGGATTTGAAACAGCACTGGCTTTAGGATATACATTTTTAGTGGAGCAGGGGTACTTGACCCTTTCCGAACTGATCCAAAAAATGACGGTGAACCCTGCCAGGATGCTCAAAATAGACAAGGGAACACTTGAATGCGGCAAAGCCGCAGATTTAATACTTGTTGATTTTGATAATGGATATAGAATAGATGTATCAAAATTTGCATCTAAAAGCAAAAACTCACCCTTTGACGGCTTTAAGGTAAAAGGCAGAGTAATTTCTACCATGGTGAACGGTAAGATCGTATACCAAAAATAGAAGTCGGAGGTTGGAGATTAGACGTTAGAAGTAGGAAGTTAGGAGTTGTAGAAGGCGGCGTCCCTAATTGGAGGTTGAGTTAATGAATTTTTCAGACAAGCTTGCAGAACAAATCAGGTTAAAAAATAATCCGACTGTTATGGGGCTGGATCCAAAGCTGGAGTATATACCGGCATCAATAAAAGACAAACATTATTCAAAAAATACGGAAGCATTCAAAGCAGCGGCCGATAGTATACTGGAATTCAACAAAAGGTTGATAGACGCAACATTTGATATTATTCCGGCTGTAAAGCCCCAGCTTGCGTATTACGAAATGTATGGCCCGGAAGGTCTCAGAGCTTTTTACAAGACTGTATCGTATGCTAAGGAAAAAGGTCTTCTGGTTATTGCCGATGGTAAGAGAAACGATATTGGAAGCACCGCTGAGGCATATGCTGCTGCCTATCTGGGGAAAACAGATATTAACGGAAAATCGATCGAGGTTTTTGGAGCAGATGCTCTCACTGTTAACGCATATCTTGGATCCGATGGTATAAAGCCGTTTATAAACCTGTGCAGGGAAAATCAAAAAGGTATCTTTATACTGGTGAAAACCTCGAATCCATCCTCCGGTCAGCTTCAGGATCTGCTGCTTGCCGATGGACGAACCATTTATGAGGCTATGGCCGATTTGGTGGAACAATGGGGAAGTACTGAAATGGGAAAATGCGGTTATTCTTCTATAGGAGCTGTTGTAGGGGCAACATATCCAAAACAGCTTTTAGAATTGAGAAAAAGAATGCCAAAAGCCTGGATCTTGGTTCCCGGCTATGGTGCTCAGGGCGGAACAGCGGCAGATGTTGCAAAAGCTTTTGATAAAAACGGCCTTGGTGCTGTGATAAATGCTTCAAGAAGCCTGATGTGCGCATGGAAGCTTGAAATCTGGAATGCCGTATATTCCAATGAAGAATTTGATAAAGCAGGCAGAGCAGAGGCCGAGCGTATGAGAGATGATATAAACAAGGAAAGGGAGAATATATGAAAGCTATTTTGGCATTGGAAGACGGAACGCAATTTGTGGGAGAATCCTTTGGTGCAACTGGTTCGTGCCTGGGTGAAACAGTGTTCAATACCGGAATGACCGGATATGAGGAAGCCCTTACCGACCCTTCTTTTGCAGGACAGATCGTGACGATGACGTACCCTCTGATGGGAAACTACGGATTAAACAGTGAGGACAAGGAATCAGACAGGATCCATCTTAAGGGCTTTGTTATAAGAGAACTGTCCGAACAGCCCAGCAATTTCAGAGCCAAAGAAACTTTGCATCAGTATTTGGCCCGTAATAACATCATTGGGATCAAAGGA
Organism: Clostridiaceae bacterium; assembly: GCA_012520855.1. GTDB lineage: Bacteria > Bacillota > Clostridia > DSM-8532 > DSM-8532 > DTU059. The sequence goes on from JAAYNO010000215.1 coordinate 12,298, forward strand.
ATCGACACCCGGGCATTGACCCGTATTTTAAGAGAAAAGGGTACTATGAATGGAGTTATTTCAACCGAACCAGACTTTAAATTTGAAGACTGGATCCAAAAATTGAAGGATCATAAATTTGAAAATCCTGTTGAGAAGGTAACTACAAAGAAAATCCTTCACTATGAAGGAACAGGAAAAAGAATTGCCGTTATTGACTATGGAGTAAAGCATAATATCATAAGATGCTTACAAAAGCGCGATTGCGAGGTCTATGTGTTTCCGGCTGCATCGACTGCAGATGATATAATGGCGGTATATCCCGATGGCATTTTGTTGTCTAACGGTCCGGGCAATCCAAAGGATTGCGGATCTCAGACAGAGGTCATCAAACAGCTTATGGGAAGAAAACCTATATTCGGCATATGCCTTGGGCATCTGCTGGCTGCCATAGCAAACGGTGCCGAAACATTCAAGCTTAAATATGGACATAGGGGTGGTAATCATCCTGTCAGGGATATGGAAAGGGACCGTATCTATATAACCTCCCAGGGTCATGGTTATGCGGTGCTGGCAGACAGCCTGAATTCTGAAAAAGCTATAGTCAGCCATATTAATGTCAACGACGGAACAGTTGAAGGGATCAAGTATCTGGATTCCCCAACATTTACTGTTCAATTCCATCCGGAGGGAGCGCCAGGACCCAATGACACAGAATATCTATTTGATACGTTTATTTCATTATGTAATCGTTAAATGTCATCCCGAACGAGGTGGGATCTGGTAAGAGAATTTTTAAGTAAGGGGTATAAACTTGTAGGGACGTGCATTGCGCGTCCGTCACGGTATTGATAATCTATAAAAGTGTATCTAGTGAAGTGCGCAAAGGAACTGTTTCTAAGTGCTTAAGTGACAGGAGGTTAAAATAGAGTATGCCAAGAAGACAAGACATAAAGCGGGTATTAGTTATAGGATCTGGCCCGATAATTATAGGGCAGGCGGCTGAATTTGACTATGCCGGAACCCAGGCATGCCGGGCTTTGAAAGAGGAAGGTATTGAGACCATACTTGTAAACAGCAATCCGGCTACAATTATGACTGACACTGAAATTGCAGATAAAGTATATATTGAGCCGCTGAATGTTGATACTCTGAAAAAGGTTATCCTAAAAGATAAACCGGACAGTATCCTCCCCACTCTCGGAGGTCAGACAGGGTTGAATCTTGCCACAGAGCTGGCTGAATCAGGATTCCTGGATGAAATAGGGGTCAAGCTTCTGGGAACCACAGTGGAAGCAATTCGCATGGCTGAGGACAGGCAAGCCTTTAAAGACACGATGGAATCCATCGGCGAGCCCTGTATACCAAGCAAGGTAGTCAACACTCTTGAAGATGCCCTGGCTTTTGCAAACGATATTGGTTATCCTGTGGTCGTAAGGCCTGCCTTTACCCTGGGCGGTACGGGCGGAGGTATCGCATATAATGATGAACAGCTTCGGGATATCGGTTCAAACGGCCTGCGTTTAAGCCGCGTCCATCAGGTTTTGATAGAAAAATGCATCTCAGGCTGGAAAGAAATCGAGTTTGAGGTTATGGGCGACGCCAAAGGAAATGTCATTACCATCTGCAGCATGGAAAACGTAGATCCTGTCGGGGTTCACACAGGCGACAGCATTGTTGTGGCGCCTACCCAGACTCTGAGTGATAAAGAATACCAAATGCTAAGGTCTGCTGCGTTGAATATAATATCCGCTCTCGGCATACAGGGCGGCTGCAATTGCCAGTTTGCCCTTCACCCCGAAAGCTTTGAGTATGCAGTTATTGAGGTCAATCCCCGTGTAAGCCGTTCTTCGGCATTGGCCTCCAAGGCGACAGGCTATCCGATAGCCAAGGTGGCCACAAAGGTCGCGATAGGCTATGGTCTGGATGAAATAATCAATGCAGTTACGGGAAAAACTTATGCATGTTCGGAACCGGTCATTGACTATTGCGTGGTGAAGATACCCAAATGGCCTTTTGATAAATTTGTCAAAGCCAGACGTACTCTTGGAACGCAAATGAAGGCCACCGGCGAAGTCATGTCAATAGGAAACACCTTTGAAGGAGCGCTGATGAAGGCTCTCAGGTCGCTGGAGCTGGGTATAAAGACTCTGGAAACACCACTATGTAAAGAAATGAATGACCAGGAGCTTCGAGAACAGCTCAATAACATTGATGATAACCGCTTATTGGTTATAGCTGAAGCTATAAGAAGGGGTGTTTCCATCGAAGAGATTTACAGTGTCACCAAAATCGACACCTGGTTTTTATATGGATTCAAAAAGATAGTGGACATGGAAGAGCATCTGAAAACTCTTACCCTGGATTCAATCGACAAAGATACTCTGCTTAAGGCAAAGAAAATGGGCTTTTTGGATGAGGTAATCGGTAAGTATATCAAAGGAACAAAAAAAGATATAAAGGAAATGCGGAGAAGACTTGGGATTCGCCCTGCCTACAAGATGGTAGATACCTGCGCTGCTGAATTTGAAGCTCAAACACCTTACTATTATTCCACCTACGACGAATACACAGAATCAGTGCCGACCAATAATAAAAAAGTCATTGTTTTAGGCTCAGGCCCTATTCGCATAGGTCAGGGCATCGAGTTTGACTATTGTTCTGTCCATTCGGTATGGGGGCTGAAGGAAGAAGGATATGAGGCGATCATAATCAATAATAACCCTGAGACAGTATCTACCGACTTTGATACATCGGACAGGCTCTATTTTGAACCCTTGACCTCTGAGGATGTGGAGGAGATTATCGAGCTTGAAAGGCCTGATGGTGTGATCGCACAGTTTGGAGGGCAGACAGCCATTAAGCTGACCAATCCCCTGGCGAACGCGGGCTATAAAATATTCGGCACAGCGGCTAAAAATGTCGATGCAGCCGAAGACAGAGAAAAATTTGATGCTATATTGGAAAGTCTCAATATTCCAAGACCAAAAGGCACGACAGTCAGAACCGTCGAAGAAGCGCTTGATGCTGCTAATAAACTTGGATACCCGGTTTTGGTCCGCCCTTCTTATGTACTGGGCGGCAAGGGTATGGAAATAGCGTATAATGACAGAGATATTGAAGAATATATGGAGATCATCAACAGGGAAGAGCAGGAACACCCTATCCTTATAGACAAATACATGATGGGTAAGGAGCTTGAGGTCGACGCTGTTTGTGATGGTGAAAACATACTTATTCCCGGGATCATGGAGCATTTGGAGCGTGCCGGAATTCACTCGGGGGACAGTATATCCATGTATCCACCACAAAGCTTGTCTTTTAAAATCAGGGACAAGATTGTAGACTACACCGAAAAACTTGCCAAAGCTCTTGAGGTTGTAGGGATAGTCAATATCCAATATGTGCTGTTTAATAATGAAGTATATGTTATTGAGGTAAATCCGCGTTCCAGCCGGACAGTGCCCTATATAAGCAAGGTAACAGGAATTCCCATGGTAAAAATGGCTACTCGCATAATGATGGGCAAGAAGTTGTCAGATTTCCCTTATGGTACGGGATTGTACAAAGAAAGTGAATATGTTGCAGTAAAGGTTCCGGTATTCTCATTTGAGAAGCTTCATGGAGTCGATACCGGTTTAGGTCCTGAAATGAAGTCTACCGGTGAGGTATTAGGATTGGCCAAAAATCTTCATGAAGCTACGCTGAAGGGGCTAGTTGCCGCAGGTTACAAGTTCCCCGAACCTGGAAGCGGTATCCTGTTCACGGTTAGGGATACAGATAAGCCGGAGCTGGTCGATTTGGCCGACGGATTTGAAAGACTGGGCTACACGCTCTATGCTACAGGCAAGACAGCTTTGTATCTGAATAAACATGCCATTGCCACCAACAGTGTCAAAAAGATCGATGAAGGTTCACCAAATATTATTGATTTACTTGATCAAGGCAAGATACAAATGATCGTGAATACTCCCACAAAGGGCAGGGACTCTGAGAGGGATGGCTTCCAGATCAGAAGAAAAGCAGTGGAGCGTTCTATCCTATGTCTCACAAGCCTTGATACGGCTTTTGCCGTCTTAAGGTGCATGCAGATGGATAAAAAGCCGGAAGAACTGGATATAGTCAGCCTGGACATGATTGGGTGAGGTAAATTAAAGCCTGGTTCAAGTCCCTATGACAAACTTGAAAAAAGAGATTATTGGCTAAAACCAATAATCTCTTTTTGGTGCGGACAAGAGGACTTGAACCTCCACGGTTTCCCGCCAGATCCTAAATCTGGTGCGTCTGCCAATTCCGCCATGTCCGCAAGTATGATGACTTATTTATAATAAAGCCTGAAAAAGGTTTTGTCAAGGCATTTCAGCTTCTACAATACACAGGATAACCTGCAGAATTGGCGTGTAACACTACTCCTGAAAAAAGAAGACAGTTTTAATAACAGAAGACCCGGAGGAACTTATACGGGTTTTGTTCAAATAAATGTAGATCAGATACGGGGCGGCATGCAGGCAAAGGCATAGAAAACCGTTGTAAAATTATAGATTTATATGTATTATTAGCTTATGATGTAATTGAACTTTTTCCAAGATTCATATTTTAAGGATGTGGGATCATGAAACAACGGTTCCTTTTGGTGTTATTGCTCATTCCATTGCTTATTTTTGCTTCGTGTGGCAAAACCAGTGTTGATAATAGTAATATGCATAACACAGCTTACCCTGTTTCTGTGGAGCAACCTGATCCGGAAGGTTCTTCAACGCCATCACCCGAGTTTTCGTCCGCTCCTTCCGAACCGACTGCAACACCAGTTCTACCCCCAGCCCCGGCTACAACTCCGACTCCGTCTTCAACGCCTGCCCCGGCTCAAACAGATGAAAACAGTGAAAAACAGCAGTTTAATGATACGGCTATTATAAGCGATGACGGGAAAACCATAACAGTGCATAATGCCTATGAGCTTCTTTATCATATGGCATCAGATAAACATTTTCTGCTGATGCCCGGTGATTACAATGTATATAACACCCACTTTGTCGAGCCATATAAACCTGTTCTGAAAAGTCTTGAAAATGTCATTATTGAAGGCGTTGGCAACCAGCAGGTAGAATTTTTGACCAGTTATATCGATTGTGATGTATTGTATATTGAAAATTGCAAAAACATCACTTTAAAAAATCTTTATCTGGGCCATTCACCTAAGGTCGAGTATGAATGCGAAGGCTCAGTATTATTCTTAATACGATGCCAGGAACTTACCATTGAGAGCTGTACCCTTTTTGGCTGCGGTGCATATGGTATTCTAGGTCATGAAATCTCAAATATGCTCATACAGAATTCTTCTTTTCTGGATTGTGAAGTAAATTTAGCTGAAATTTATGACAGTAAAAACATAGTAATTGAGAATAGCTCTTTCTATAATAATGAAGATGAATCAGTCGAATTTGAGAGATGTCGGAACATTGCTTTAAGAAATTGCGAATTTACAGGGGAGTTCTCTCCATATCCTTCCCTGATATTCAATGGTAATGACCTCATTGAATATCCAAGCGACGGAAACACTCATGTAATATCTTTCAAGGAATATTCCTGGGGTATGCTTGAAAATGTCAGCGTTACAGGCGACAAGTGGTTCAGGGAAGCATCTGAAAAGATCACCGCTCTTTATGAGGATCTTACGGTCAATTTTAGTAAAGGAACGGACCAATATCATGAAAGTACTTATATTATCTTTTCTGTAAACTATAAGGAATCGCTTCCGGAGTCCGAATATTTAAAACAAATAAACGAGGTATTGTCGATTGCGGGAGAATATTTCAAAGAAAACATCATTATAGCTGTTGAACTGGACTGGCCGGGCGATCCTGACCCGGATATATATCATTCGTACGGAAACAAAACAATTATTCATACGGCATTCAATTCATTTGACAGCATCATGCAGGACGGCAGGCAATATTTAAGCGTCGATGAAGCCAGAGGTCTGCTGTTCGACTGGCTGCCCCCAGTGATCGACAGAATTGATATGAAGCCGCGCTATGAAGAAAATATTGAGATAAAGTTTATCAATGCTTCGATAGACGGATCTGATGCATATTATTTGTTTGAAATAAGCAATATGGATAATATTATGTTTGTATTGGACGTAAATGCTGTAAACGGTTCCATCAGTGATTGGTTTGACGGGAACGATCATGCGCCGGTCAGCCATGCCGACATCAGGCATATCCAGGCGGTAATGGATCTTCTTGAGGAAGAAGGAATTGATATAGCAGATGATGTGAACTGGAGAGCATATATCGTCAATAAAAACTATCTGATTTTGGTCTCTTCCCAGGGTGACAGCATAGGGCCGTTCATGCTGTTTGAAAAAGAGGGAAAACTGTGGGCGGAATGGTATAATGATTACTCATATGATTGATATAAATGATCTTTCTTTCTTATAAATTGAATTGCAACCAATCATTCCATTACTCATGAGATATAATTCTATTCCATGCATCCCTGGACATCCAGGGTGCTGGATACGTGCAATTAAGATTGCACAAAGCCGATGACAATAAGAAAGAATGATGGTATATTTGATTCAAAGAAGTTCGCAATATATCCGGGGTAGGGTACGATATGATTTTCCGCAACAGTATAAAAAGCATACTTCGCACGCCATTAAAAACTGTTTTGTTTTTATTCTTGATTGCTGCTGTTACATCGTTTTTATATCTGGGTGTCAACACATGGACTACAAGCGCTGCAATGCTGCGGGATTGTGAGACAAACTATTCAACCATCGTCACCATTGAATATCTCGAGGATTACGGTTCAAACAAAGGAAGCAAAAGCGATGCCATGCTTGCTGATGTTGCAGCCATAGATTTTGACGCAATAGCCGCTAACGAGAACGTAATTCTCTGGCAGCCCTCGGATGTCAGTATGGGTTTACCCACCGAGTTCGTTTATAATGACCGTAATTCCGATTACAGTAATGATTGTGTGTTTATTGTTACAGGGCTCAGACAATATGCGCCGGGCAGCCCCTACCATGGCAAATTGGTCGAAAGCCTGTATTCTGCACGCCCTTATGAGGTCGGACGTGGTGTTTTTATAGAAAATGAACCCGGAGATTATGGGTTCGTGCCTGATCCCGACGCTACTTATGTGATACTTGCGAAAAACAAAAGGACTAGTGCAAACGGTTTGTCGGTCGAAATTTCGCCCTTTTATAGCTGGATTGCCGAGCAAGAGGGAGTAGATTGCACTGCGATCGCGCCGTTTCAGCAAATAGAATCGGCTGAAGCTTTGCATGCCGATGAGAACGATATTTATTTAACCATCGCAAAATATTATGAGGCGATGAACAATTCACTATTGATCTGCCGGGCAAGGGATCTTGGTGATCTTGAAGAGTTCAATCAAAATCATTTGTGGCCTGTTTCCGGTCGGTTGTTCACAAAGGAAGAGGGTAACGAAGGAGCTAAGGTATGCGTTATCTCTGAGACTCTTGCCCAAAGTGGCGGTTTAAAGGTAGGCGATGTGCTGAACATCCAGCTTCCGGATGATGAAAACGCTGCCATATACGCATGGGGCGATAAATTGTCCCGGCGGGAAAGCTTCACCATAGTCGGTATTGTCAATTATAATGCAGATCATCATCGAAATGTTTATACACCCCCTGCCAGCCATTCGACTCGGCCGGTGCGATTCTTATATGATCTCGGCCAGGCATCCATCAAAAATGGTACAGCCGAAGAATTTATTTCCTCAATAAAACCACTGCTTCCCGAGCGTACATTCATCGCTGTTTACGACCAGGGCTATCGGGCAGCTGCCGATGCGCTTAAGGTTATTCGAAACGCAGCCATATCACTTTCTGCTGTTGCCCTTGCTGTAACGCTTGCTGTACTAGCCTTCTTTGCTTATCTGTTCACCGACAGGCAGCGGGATGCTGTCGAGATCATGCGCTGCTTTGGTGCGAAAAAGGCGGAGACGCGGCTCTATCTGATGGCTGGAGCAAGCATTATCTTATTTATAGCCATTTCAACGGGGATCCTGGCAGGTACGGGATATGCCGAGAGAGTAATAAAAACCGCTTATGAGTTCGTTTCTGAGCTGCAGGCTGTAGATATGCGTTATAGCAACGGATTTAGGGGAATAGTAAAGAAATTCTCGCCTGTTGTTACGCTGTCGTATACTCTTATCTTTATAGTCGGGGTGGGAGTACTTATTATAGCCCTTGCGCTTTGTCTCTATTATGCGGAAAGAACAATAAATGGCCGGTTGATTTCAGCCAGGGCAGGCATACATGTCCGACGGCCTCCCAAAAAATCCTCGGTAGCACTCTCAGGTGCGCTGCGTTACGCTATTCTTTTCATAAAACGCAGTAGCATACGTTCCATTTTGACACCCACGCTTTGCGCCGCTGCATTACTTTTCGTATCCTCGCTGCAAGCAACGCTGGCATCGTATGACAAAGCGAAAGATGCCCTGTATGAAAATACAGAGCTTAATGGTTATTGTGCCCAGATGAACGGCAAGTTTTCCGATAAGCTGACTATAAATAATAAACATGCCCAAAAGCTTGCAACCCTGCAATATCTGGACGAAATAGTGTTTACCTATTCGCTGAGCTACAACTACCTTGGAATAACAAAGCACGCTGACGGCTCAGAGGGGCAGGTAAAGCCTGTCCCCTATCCGAAGGATCCCTATGAGCTTGAGATCCTTACAAGTAATCTTTCGTCGGCACCCAGCATAGTATTTACCGATGCAGTGAGAAATGCGCCTGAGTTCTACTTTGAAGAATTACACGCCAGGTTTATGCCGGGCTGGGATGAAGCCAGGTTTTCCGATCGTCAATGGGAAAGACTGCCATGTATTGTATCCGCTCAGTTCATGAACGAGCACGGCATAAGACCGGGCGATATGATACGTGTCTATGTGAATGACTATTTTACCGGATATAGACCGTTTATCGGTATTGATATGCTGGTTGCAGGAAGCTTTACACGTGTGGCAAGCCAAAACAATATCTACTGTCCGCTGCCGCTGGGCGCTCTGGACCCGGAGAATTCTACACTCAATGATCTTCCATATGTGCAAGCACCTGTCAGTACTGGCCGGTATGCCCGCGCAGCATTCAATAATCCCAGGTTTAGCAGTACTGACTCATTTACGCAGCAGCAAGTTTTGGATGTGATACTGGATAACAAATATGTTTCAGCGCTGACGTTTAAATTGCGGGAACCCCGGGTTTTAAGCCAGGTAAAGGATATACTTGAGAAAGAGGGCTTTTCAGGTCCCACGATGCCAAACGATATCCGCGTTTGCGTGGTGATCGAAGATTCGCAATTCAATGAGACGCTCAGCTCCATCGTGCAGCGAAGCAAATATTTAGAGATGATTTACCCCATACTTCTTTCGCTTGTATGTATACTGGGGTTAATAACAGGCTTTCTTGCGGTCAATAGCAGACGTGAGGATATCGCACTTATGCGCGGCATGGGTACTCAAAAGCGGCGCATTTTTGCCACGATATTCGGCGAGCAGGTTCTATTGCTGATCATTGGTGCGTTGCCTGCAGCTGCGGTATGGTTTGCCCGTGAAGGTTCGGAACAGCTTTCAACACCGGGTGCTTATGCATTTTTCATATGCTATGCTATAAGTGCTGCGCTATCCGCCTTATTGCAAAACTCCAGAAACGCACTTTCAATCTTATCGGACAAAGAATAAAGGAGGCAGTATGAGTATTCTTACCCTTCAGTCAGTACGCTATTCGTACAGTAACAAATACCAGGCCGTGGAAGCGTTGAAGGACGTTAGCTGCTCATTTGAGCAGGGTCTTATATATGCCATCGTGGGCAAGAGCGGCAGCGGAAAATCAACCATGCTCTCGCTTATGGCGGGGCTGGACGTGCCCGATGCAGGCGATGTGCTCTTTCGAGACGTTTCCACACGCACGATGAATCTGGATTCATTCCGCCGCAATAATGTAGCGATGATCTACCAGAATTTTCGTCTTTTCCCGCTATTGACAGCACTTGAAAACGTTATGTACCCAATGGAGCTGCATGGCATACGACCCCGGGATGCTAAAAAACGGGCTGAGGAGTATATAAGAAGCGTTAACCTTACCGATACCGTATTCAATCGTTTTCCATCCATGCTTTCTGGCGGCGAACAGCAGCGTGTTGCAATAGCACGGGCACTGGCGATGGAAACGAGCCTCATGCTTGCAGACGAGCCCACAGGAAACCTCGACAGCCAGACTGCCCGCAATATAATTTCATTGCTTGCCCGTCTTGCTCATGAGCGCAACTATTGTATTGTAGTGGTAACGCATGATACTGAAGTGCTTGATATGATGGACGTCACATACCAAATGCGAGATGGCATATTGGTGAAAGCATAGAAAAACGTTG
>JAAYNO010000033.1 GCA_012520855.1 Clostridiaceae bacterium
AATTTCACTCAGATTATAATTCATAAATCATATTCGCATAAAACTCAACGGTTTTAATAAGTGCAGTAATTGGGATTCTTTCATTGTGCCCATGAATCATATCTCTTTGTTCTTTGGACAGCTCCATTGGAGAAAATCTGTAGACTTTGTTGGATATACGGCAATAATGTCTTGAATCACTGCATCCAAGCATTAAATAAGGCGAAACGATAACACCCGGCCATACGCTTTTAACTACGCTTTTAAGCTTCAGCCATTCATCACAATCTATATCTGAACACTTTGACGGGTTCATGCCTGACACTATATTTAATCGAATATTATCGTCCTTAACGATTCGTTTAAGTCTTTCTTTTGCATTATCCATATTATCACTGCCCAGCAGACGAAGGTTGACCCCAAAGGAAGCCTTCGGCGGAAGGACATTGAAAGCTCGGCTGCCATCCATTTTTGTTATTGCACAGGTAGTATGCATTAACGCGTACATTTCGCTGCCTGAAACTTTACTGACAATTTTCAGTACCGGTTTAAAAAGCCAAAGATTTGCAAATATAATTCGAAGAGCAAAGCCGGAATACCTTCCCAGAGTATTAAACATCTCCCGAACAGGTTTTGTCAGTTGAAATCTGAAAGGATGTTTTTCAATCTCAACCATTGCTTTAGCAAGCCTACCTGCGGTAGTATGTCTCGGAGGTGTTGAAGAATGTCCGCCCTGACTTTGCATTGTAAACTCAATGTTCACACTCCCCTTTTCGGCGATGCCGATAAGAGCGCAGGGTTTATCCACCCCGGGAAATACTCTTTCCACGATTGCTCCCCCTTCATCAAGAACCATTGCGGGTCTTATTCCCCTGTTTTCCAACTCTGTTACAATATCAGCGCAGGTTTCTCCGTCGATTTCCTCTTCTCCCGAAAATGAAAAATAGATATCCTGATTAGGCACAAAGCCTCGTTCGATCAAATACTCGGCTGCTTCCATGATGCCGCACAAAGTACTCTTAGTATCAAGTGTTCCCCTTCCCCAAATCTCACCATTCTCTATTATTCCTTCAAAAGCAGGTTTCTCCCAGCTTTTTTCTTCTGCGGGAACAACATCATAATGTGCCATAAGCACCGAAGGATTTGAATGTGACTTACCTTTCCAATGATACAACAGCCCCGTTTTTCCTATTCGTTCCAGGCCGCAATTCTTATGAATAAGCGGATACCTCTCTGCTAGAAGCTCCCTGAATTTTTCGAACTCACTTGTATCAATCAATGTTTCATCTCTGTAAGATATAGTTTTGCACCTAATCATCTCAACTATATCACTGACTATTTTTTCTTCGTTAAGAATAAGCTCATGCTTAACAGAAGCAGCTTCAGGCACAGGTTTAAATAACATAGCCCGAATCACTGTCACAATTATCAGGGATATAAACGTAAATAAGATAAAGGCTATAACAAAATCCATTGAGAAGGCCCCCTCATAGATCAAGATCAGATAATGTTTTTCTTATAAAGCAACCGTGCCATTAAAATCGATATAACAGCACCTACGGGAACTAAAATCCCCACCGAGCCTGCAAGGGATGGAACAGTCACGAATAAAACAACCATAAATAGCATAGGTGTTACAGCCAGCTTCAGGTTCTTACTTATATAAACGACTCCCAGCGCTCCGAACAGTGCTGGAAGAATATTGTCAAAAGCAGGCTTCAATACAGGCGAATTCAGAATCGGTGTCAGTGTGCCCAGAAGAAGCGTTCCAATGGCTATTATCAGAGTTGTCACAATCGATGAGGTTGCAACGGCAATTGTAGATACAACCTCCCCTTCTTCTGTGTCAGGCTTGACATTGTTGATCTCCATGGCATTTATTGCGCAGGGCACCTTCAAGTTGGTCAGGTTCCCTGTCACAAAAGCAAGATACGAACCGCCTGTGCCTAACATCGGGGTAAAGGTTATTACTTCGATAGCACCAACTGTCCAGAATATCGGGGCAACACCCAATAGCCCCTTAAGTACCGAAGTAAAGGGCGGCCATGCATTATAATAAACACAAATTGAAATGGGAACAAAAACAAAAACTATTGCCGCCGTCCATATCCATAGCTTTCCGTAATAATGAGTTTTTTCATCATATGATTTGTTTATCATTCCGGATCCCCCTTTATAAAATAGCCGGCGTTATAATAATTGCAAAGACCATAGCCCCTATCATACATATGGGCAGAGCATAATCTTGAAGCCACTTTACTTTAAGGACTCTGATAAAGAGCCCGCAAACCGCCATAAGTACAGCCGAAAAAAGCATAACGAAAATAGGGATCCAACCGGGCAAGCCCTTTCTTATGTTCGAAAAAACCATTCCCATAAATGCGGATATCATACCCAGGAACATTGCTGTGATCAATAGCTCGCCCCATTTGCTGTCCTTGCTTTTAATAGATACAAGTCCGCCCTGTATTCGTTTTAATAAAATGGGTACCAGAATTGTGCTGGGTAAAATCCCGAGTGTCATGACCCATGCGATCGCAGAATATACTGTTGGACTTGTAATGGTTTCGGAAAGAGATACTCCAAGAGCCGAAGCTGTAGAGGTAGCTGCGGGAAGCTCATATGTAATGGCTCCTATCACGCTTAATCTTATCCATGGAAGAGGCAGACCCAGGAATTTTGATAAAGTCAATACTCCCAATAGTATTGAAATAGCGGGGGCAATAGTAAATATAGCAGAAGAGGTTATAGTTTTCCTCAGCTTTTTTGCATCCATTCCTATCTCTTTCCCCCGCCTATATGCTCTAATTAAAAAGAACAGGGATTGAACAAGGATAAAAAGGATGACGAAAGCTGCCACAAGATATAAAAAACTGCTGTTTGGGTTGAAATTCATGTCGCATTCCTCCCATGACCGGTTTTTTTCCTTATGTTAACTATATTCTTTTATAAAGCTTATTTCAAATATTTTCTATGAGTTTTCCTTCAGCAGCCTTTGTTTCGTCGTCCAAAGCTTCAAAGATAAGTCAACATAGTACTTATGCGGGCTTTCAAATCTTTTGACTTCATCCCACAGCATATCTGTTTTTTCTTTGCACTGTTGCTGAATATCTTTTATATCCGGGCTTTCATATACGCAATTGCCTTTATCGAATATCTTTACCAGGAGTCTTTCGGCTCTGAAGTTTGTGACGGTCTTCCTTTTCCATGTAAATTCCGGATCAAATAATTCATATGGCAAGCTGCCATCGATAACTTCATCGTGCTCTGCAATGACATCGGCAATTGCTTTCCCTGTTTCATTGTCAAAAAAGCGCCAAAGACTTTTATACCCGGGATTAGTTATTTTGGCCGTGTTTTCGCTGACCTTTATTTTCGGGATTATCTTGCTGTTTTCCTCAACAGCCACCAGCTTGTAGACTCCGTCAAATACCGGCGCCGACTTGGATGTTATAAGGCGTTCACCGACCCCGAACAAATCCACCTGGGCTCCATGGATGAGCATATCCCTGATAACAAACTCGTCAAGAGAATTGGAGGCCACGATCTTGCAGTCCTCGAAGCCCGCATCATCAAGCATTTTTCTGGCTTTCTTGGAAAGGTAGGTTATGTCTCCTGAATCTATTCTTATTCCCTTGGGTCTGAAGCCCTTTGGCACAACCTCCTCGTTAAACACTTTTATGGCATTTGGAACACCTGATTTAAGGACATTATAGGTATCGACCAGCAATGTGCATTCAGACGGATATGTTCTTGCATAAGCCCTGAAAGCATCCAATTCTGTAGGAAACATTTGAACCCAGCTATGGGCCATGGTTCCTAAAGCCGGAACACCATACTCTTTTTCGGATATTGTGCAGGATGTGCCTACACAACCGCCTATATACGCAGCTCTTGCCCCGTTTATTGCGCCAGTTGCGCCGTGGGCTCTTCTGGAGCCGAATTCCATGACAGATCTTCCCTGCGCAGCTCTTACAACACGATTGGCTTTTGTGGCAATAAGGCTTTGGTGATTTATTGTCAGAAGGACCATTGTCTCAATAAACTGTGCCTCAATAACAGGTCCCCTTACAATTACAATAGGTTCACCTGGAAATATAGGTGTTCCCTCCTGTACAGCCCAAACATCACAGGTGAACCTGAAATTCCTCAGGTATTGCAAAAAATCTTCGCTGAATAAGTTCTTTGCTCTTAGAAAATCAATATCCTCATCGTTAAACTTAAGTCCTTTCAAGTACTGAATAAGCTGTTCAATCCCCGCCATTATGGCAAAGCCGCCGTTATCCGGAATCCTTCTGAAAAACATATCAAAGTATGCAATTTTATCCTTCATACCATTATTAAAATAGCCGTTGGCCATTGTCAGCTCGTAGAAATCAGTAAGCATGGTCAAGTTTATATCGTTCATTTATTCCACCTCTTTAACCACTTCCACTCCATTAATAAGCATATTGTAAAGTGCCATTGTATTTGTAAGCTCTGCATCATGGGGGCCAAGGTCATAAGTTTCAACGGCATTGACAGGAACAATTATCCTGGAGTATCTATTGTTCTTGTTAAACCACGTTTTCAAAGTAATTGCAAACTGCTGAACGCAGATATCTGTACAGCAGCCGGTAATGATAAAAGTATCTGTTTGATCATTTGTATTCAGCCATTTCTGAAAAGCCTCTTCCAAGAAACCGTTGGTTGAGTTTTTGGGTATGAGGACATAGCCTCCCGCTGCTTTGATTTCATCGACAATCTCACTTTCACTGGTTCCTTTTAAGCAGTGCCTGGGGTATGAGTCAAATTCAGGTGAAGCATCGGTATGGTTATCAGCAAAAGCAATTTTTTGTATTTTTAATTTGTCGCACTTTTTTGATAATTCGACTATTTCCGGAATAATTGCTTCCACTCTCTCGCTCATCATCGGTCCTTCCCTTATAAAGCCGTTTATCATATCGACAATTATAAGTGCTGACTTTTCGCTCTCTAAATCCTCCAGTCTAATTACCGGCAATTTCTCAAGCAAACTATTTATTTCATTTAAGCTATGAATATTTTTGTTTGTCATCACATAACCTCCTCTTAATCTGATATTCCAACCCAGTTAGGATTAAACCTAAACAGCTTGGATGGCCTGTGGCCTGAATCTCTGGTGTATTTATTTGTTTCGATGACCATTCCGGCTATTTTTCTTCTGAAATTAGCTTTCAGCAATTCCCTGCCCAGTATAACCTCATATACCTGCTGAAGCTCAGTTAGGGTAAATAGTTCAGGCATAAGGTTAAAAGCGATATCTGTATACTCTATCTTGTTTCTTAAACGCTCAAGGCCATATTCTATTATTTTAGCATGGTCAAACGCTATGTCCGGTGATTCCACAACCTCTCTTATGATTTTTGTTACCTTTCCTTCTACTGTTTTTTCTATCTTTATTATTGCCGATAAATCGTCTTCATCATTGGATAAGTTCAAACTGATCATTCTTTGAAGAATGTAGCCGTTTTCAGTAAGATTTTTTTGCTCCTGAAACGTTTTTGCAGATATGGTAAACCATTTTGCGTCATCGGCATCATCGCTTGCTTTAACATTTAGAGTCGAGCTGTCGACCAATGACATATATGCGGTGCTTATAACCCTTGTTCTCGGGTCTCTGTCTACATCTCCCCATGTATAAAGCTGCTCCATGTATATGTCATCAATATTGGTTTCCTCTTTCAATTCCCGCAAGACGGCTTCATCAAGGCTTTCTTCTATTTCAACGAATCCTCCCGGCAGAGCCCATTTACCTAAATAAGGGTGTTCTCCCCTTTTAATCAGCAATATTCTGAGCTTTTTCTCCGAAAGCTTCCTGTAGTTTTCCTTCTCTTCTTCAGTTACTGTAAAAACAAGAATGTCAACTGTAACCGAAGGTCTTTTATATTTACTTGCGTCATATGAAGCCAGGAATTGCTCTTCTGACAAACCGCGTTTGTCTCTTATATTGTTTTGCACCTTCTTATCACCCCAATTCTTACAGTGTTATTAACCCTTTGTTATTATCATATTGTTAATATCATTATATTACCATTACCGAATTTTGTCAACAAAAAAAATGAGTATCGGGGACGGTCCTTCTTACTCATTTTGAGTGAGTATCGGGGACGGACCTCTTTACTCATTTTTGTGTATCGGGGATGGTCACTTTCGCCTATTATATCTTCTTTTGGCAGCTCTGCCGCCTTTTTTCCCTTTCCCGGTTCCTGTCATGCGAAGAATAAAACTCTCCTGCTCATCAATCGATCTGGACAGCTTTAAAATAAAGCTTCTGATCTCACTATCCTTGATAAGTAATCTAAAAGCATTGGCAACGGCATCGATAAAATTCTCATCAAGCTTGTGTGATGAGGATTCTCTTGCCAGGGGACATATAGGTACGGCTCTGGGGTCTGACCTGATAACAAATGTTTTGTTTCGTTCGATATAAGGAGTAAGAGGAAAAATTCTGCACGCCAGGGGTCTTAATTCACGGGGACAATGATTATCACAGGTTGCTAAAAAAACCGGCTTTCCGTTACCATAAGTTAAAGATGTTTTTTCTATATGAAGCCAGGGGTGTTCACCTTCATACATTTCTTCTTCACCGGGAAAGAGATACATCCCTAAATCTTCTTCTGTTGTAATGCAACAGGCCCGATTGCACAACTCCCCGCAGTCAGTCAAAAGAGGTGTTGTTTTTTCGAGCATTTCGTAAGCTTTTTCATACAATTCGCTTTTTGTCACAAGTACTCCTCCTTTATGAATGAGTAAAGGTGGCATACACTTTACTCATTTTTGTACAGAAATCACCATCTCCGATATAAAAGGAA
>JAAYNO010000264.1 GCA_012520855.1 Clostridiaceae bacterium
AGAAAGTTCTCCAAATGATATTGTTACTTTATTTAGTACTTTTTGTACTTCTTGCCATGCGTTTACTTCATTAGTTACAATCTTTGCTGCCTTTTCTCCTTCAGCTTTTATTTCACGTTCAATATTTAATCTTTCTGAATTGGTTTTATTCAATCCTTCAACGGATTTTTGTAAGTTGTTTATTCCGTTTGCGGTATCTTTAAAGCCGCTTGCATTTTGTAAAGCGGTTCTATAGTTTTCCACCCTATCAATAGCAGATACCATTTTCTCATCGAGTTTTGTCAACTCTTCGAGTAAACGTTGAATTTGCTCAAACGCCTTTTCCGATATGATATTATCAATGGTTTCTGCCATAGTAGTTTTGTTTTCTGTTTGGAGTTTTTCTTGGTGCTTGTTTCATCATTTGGTATAGAGAGCAAAATTCTCCTACTGTAATTAATGAAACAGATATTTGGCGGTCAAAAAAATTGGATATCGCACTCAACAAGTCGATAAACGTTTTTCTTTTCCAGCCGTTTACATTTTCAGATACATCCTCATTTGTATCCTTATTCATTTTTTGTTCAGTTTGCTCAAATTTTCTTATCAGAGCGGCTTTCGCTCCGGATATGATGTTCAGGTTGGTTTCATCGTTATCGGTCAAAATAACGTTGTATTTGCGTAATATCCGGAATATAGTTTTGTCGTTTTTTAATCTGTAATAACATTGCTCAATAGATTCAATTACTGCAATTTTGCAATAAACGTCTATGATGCGTTTTTTATCGTCAAATATGCTGTTATCATTGGCAAAAAAACGGTCTAAAAACTCTAAATATAAATCATTAAAGATTTTATCTTCGAGTTCTTTGTCTCTTTTGTTTTCATTTGGTATTTGTGTGGTGTCTTTGTATAGTGAATTAAAATTGTTATCGCAAATACAATCCATAAATTTAAGCATTGGCATTGCGTCTATATCACTATACATCAATAATCTTAGTTCCTTTGTCGGGTCTGTAGTCTGCTTTTCTGCAAAATTCAAAGAGGTTTTCTTCCGTTTTATAAACGGTATAATCAGCCCCCGATATCCTTTTACTAACTTTTGCGAGCCGGAGTTGGTTTTGATATGTTTTCCTCTTTTTATTTTCATCTTTACAACTCATTAAAAAAATCCTGTTTTTTCTTTGAATTTTTCTTTAAATTGGTTTGTTCCTTTTTCTTGTATGTATTTTGCATTGTCGTAAGTTAACCCCAAAATATCCTCTCCAAATCCCCCCTTACGAACCGATTGACAACCGCATAACGATTGCCCGCCGGACTTACCACCATACATTAACGCTTCCACCTTTGCGGGGTCATCGTTACTCATTATACTGTATTTTACGCCGTCCAACTCAACAAACAAACTTTCATAAAACTTCCCTGTCATCTTTAAATCTACATGATCCACTTGTAATCCTAATAATTGCCGGTGCTGTTTGTGTCCGTCAAAGTATCCAGGATGGTAAAACGGTGCTTTATCTCCTATTTGGTCGCTTTCTGCTGTTATACCTGCTGCCAGTTGATCCTGATTCATCTTGACAATTTCAGGTGACAATTCAGTTCCAATTTGCTCCACTACTGCGGGCATTTGGTTTACGAACTCACTTACTCTTATAAAAGCGTCTCTAATTGTCATCTGTTTGCCTGTTTGCTTGTTTATTTTGTTTTTAATTAATAAAACAAAGAGAGCGGCGACGAGTACCGCCCCCTTTGAAAACACAAATTTTATGATATTGAGAGTTTTACTCCAACAGCGCACTCTTTAAAAGTAACGCCGTTGCTATAAAGTACGTCTGGAGTTGCTAACGATAAAGTTTTATCGTTTCCGAGTACAGAATTTGCTATTGTGAATACTCCATCTTGATAAGTTGGTGCGGTTGTTAAAGCTTCACCATCCAACAGCCAACAACTTTTTATTTCGCTAATACCTTGCATTTCTGCGGTAACGTCAAAATTACCACAATCTGAAACAAACTTGATTGTAGTGTTTGTTGCACCAACTTCAACAATCATTTCAACGTCTTCCAGCCCTTCTATTGAAGTTATATCGAGGTCTGTTTCAATCGCTACTTTGTTTATGAATTCGTTCGGGTGCTTCATCGTGTACTCAATCTTTGGTTCTACCAATTCGCTTGGAGTATTAATACCGGCAGAGTGGCAATAAATTTGCGCTTCAAATCCTTCGGCATTATCGCCTTTGCTTACCAACCATGCAAGACCCTTATTGTCAAAAATAATAACCCTGCGAGCCATTCCGTCATTGAATGTCGCTAACTTGTTACTTAAACAGTAATCTTGGTTGTAGCTTTGCTCGAACGCTTTGTTACCCTCCATTAATACGAATTTTTGTCCATATTCATTGGTCCAGGTTTTAGCATCTTCGGAGTTGTTTGTAACGCCTGAAAATAAAGGCATTGGATAGAACCTATCCTGCCTGTTTTTGGCGTGGATTCCTTTCAAAATCCACTCATCGAAAGTTATCGAATTTCCGCCTTCATCTAATCCTGTAAATACCTTATCTTTTGGGGTTACGATTACCCTTTGAAATAAACCCCAGTCAAACTTGCAACGACTTGATGCTGTGTTCTTTGTTTTACTTATACAATTATTCATTTTTTAATTTTCCTTTCTTTGTTTAATGATTAAATAAATCTAACTTTTCCTTGATTGCGTAATACAACTGCCAATCCGTAATCAATTTCTACAACTTGTCCCTCACGACTTGACAATGATGTATATTGCACACTTACTTTGTCAGGAACTAATCGAGTATAGTGTAAATCCTTCGG
>JAAYNO010000216.1 GCA_012520855.1 Clostridiaceae bacterium
AAAGAACAATACTGCCTGAATATGAAAGTGAGGACAGATACAGGGAAGAGATAAGTCTGACAGAACAAATTATCACGAGTTATCAAGAAGATGAGATAAAGCTTGATGAGGAACTTGCGGAAACAATTGAAAATATAACAAAACTGAACAATCAAGCAGAACATTTTGACAGCTTCATGCTGCAGGAAGAGATTGAAAATAATGGTGAGACAGCATCAGAAATTAAAGACTACCGGGTATTTATAAATGAGTATCATACACTAAAGAAAAAAGCTGAATCAGCGCGCGATGAATGGGCAAGAAGGCTTAAAGCTTTAAGTCAGGATACAATTGATTTTATCATACAGGAGCCATTGGAAGAACTTGCTCAGATAAGTCCGAATGTTGATGCCGTACAGTGTTTGGCAAGGCGTGAGGCTTTCAGAGAGTACATTGCGAATATTGAAGAACAGATACAGAAAATCCTGGGTGATATCCGGCAACTAGAGAGTTATCAGGAGAATTTTATCCGTAGATGCGTTCAGCGAGCTGAGCTTGTGCTTGGACATCTTAGAAAGATTGAATCACTTTCAAGGATAGATGTCTATGCCATGCGAAGAAATATTATAGAACTCAGAATTCCCGAGTTTGACGAGAATGAAAAAAACATAAGAATGAAGAATCATATCAACAGCATCGTCAAAGAAATTGATGAGGAAGATAGTACGGACAGAAAAATCATTGCGTTGAGGCTCTCAACAAAGGAACTATTGTCACAGATCACAGATATGGACAAGGCTGTTGTCAGGCTTTACAAGATAGAGAGTATTCCTGAGAATTCCCGATACTATCGCTGGGAGAAGGCAGTTGGTTCCGAGGGTCAGAACAACTCTTTGTACTTTATATTTGCTGCCTGTCTTATTTCATTCATTAGAATGCTTACGACATCAAATACTTCCATCAGGACAAAGAAGGTCGTTATAGCTGATAATCCTTTTGGAGCTACTTCTGCCTTATATTTATGGCAGCCGATGTTCGATATAATGAAACAAAACGATATTCAGCTTATTGCGCCCGGACACCGAATAAGCAGAGAAATAACCTCAAAGTTTAGCGTGAACTATCTGCTCAATCAGGAAATACTTGAGGATGGCAGGATAAGAGTGGTTGTAAAAGATGTACGGGCAGAAACAGACGAAGACATGATAAGATTTATTGAGCCGGAACAGTTAAGTTTGTTTCAGGAATGATATTGGTAATCAGTTAGCCTGAACGGAAATATATTTAGTTTGAGTTTTTATCGGTTCGCTTGTGCTTTATAAAATAATAACTTAATCCGCCGATGCAGACAATCAAACCCATTAAAGCGGGTTTAAGAATTGACATGCCTGCTTCACCGCTAAATACGATACTCCAAATAACTTTTAGTACAGCCGCCCCTATGATAACACCCAAAAGCCATTTCCAGTTCCTTTTCCAGGCTGCTGTAAGAAGCATATAGAAAAACAGAGGCACTGCCAGGCTTATTACTATTTTCTGAGCGGTCCAATCGCCCTTTAAATAATCCATTTCGAAAGCCAAGAATTCTATAACCTGAGGATCGTTGGCTGCCGGAGCGGGAAACCAGAACATGCTGGTAAACAGGGCAAATATTGAAGCAAATATACCGGTATAGCTTTTCCTGAAAGCAAATATGACCATAGGTATGATAAACAAGGGTCTGATATACCAGCTCAATATATTGTGATGTCTTTCAAATGCCCAGTTAAAAAACGCATCATTAGTAATAAACAGTAGGATGAATATTATAGTGGCAATTGCAAATACCATTCCAATTACAAAATCGATTTTCTTACTCATTGATAAGCCCCCTTAGATTTAATTAGATTTTTTCCTAATCCCATTGAAAATGATGTTTAAGAGTGAGTCCACAAAACGGTTTATGTCTTCTTTCGCATGTTCATAGCTTATATCGCCAAATTTATCGATCATGTATTGGTTAACTGCGCTGTTCAAGGATTGTAGAAGCAGACTCAAGGCTGAAGTATCAACCTTGCTGTCTATTTCACCCGTAGCTTTTGCATTGTTTATCATTTGAATAAACAGTGTTTCCGATTGCCTGTTTCCTTCCGTTATAACTGCTAATTTGGCAGTTCCGTCATTTTCTTTGGAGAATTGTTCCCCCAAAGCCGCATATTGAGGATGTTTTTTTGCAAATTCCATGCCTTTGATAAAAAGCAGGCGAAATTGATCTAGTAGTGTTAAATTATGAAATTCCATAATAGCAGCTGAGAAAAACCTGATTTTTTCTTCGATGGCCAAAGTCATTATATAAACGTACAAATCCAGCTTATCTGTAAAATACTGATAGAAGCTTCCTTTGGGAATAGCTGAATTCCTGCATATTTGATTTATGCTGGCTGTATTATAGCCGGCTTTAGAAAATTCCTCCATAGCGGCATTGATTATTAAGTTTCTTTTATCATCTGGCAAATTGAAAAAGGTTTCTTTTGGCATAAAAACTTCCTTTCAACAATAAGTGACCACGTGGTCATAACACTACTTATATTATATGACCACATGGTCATATTGTCAAATATAAAGTCCGATGTCAATATCATCCAAATAAAATGGCATATATATGCAGCAAGTATGAATGTAAAGCATGCTTGACAAAATACTACTTGTCGTATACACTAAGATGGAAAGTTCACTTTACACATGGATAGGAGTCAATAGAATTGAAAAACAGGTTGGAGGAAATAAGAAAATCCAGGAGCATAACGCAGGAACAATTGGCTACGGCGCTTCGTGTTTCTCGTCAGACCATCGGATCCCTGGAAAACGGGCGATACAACCCATCGATTATCTTGGCATTTAAAATTGCCCGGTATTTTGATTTAGCTATTGAGGATATTTTTATCTATGAGGAAGAAGCGGAGCTGTGAAGAAACGGATCGGAATATATGTTTTTCTATTATCGTCAGGTATAATCCTGTTGCTACTGGGGTTTTTATTAGAAAAACCTGTGCAAGCTGGTATTCTGACTGCAATAGGAGTAATTGTACTGGGGTTTTCTGCGGCGAAGGCTGCACCGCTGCTTACCAAGAAAGAAGCAGACAAGGATGGCGACAAAATTGAATGGCACGATGAACGCAATATTGTGATACGGGAAAAGGCGGCCTGGTATGCGGGCATGATCTCAATTGCGGCCATGAGCGTCAGTGCGTTTGTTCTGGTAATAACTAATCAACTTGTAGGAGCATATGTAATAGCGGGCTTACTGCTGTTGTATTCGTTAAGCATTATAGTTTTCTCAGCTTATTTTAGCAAAAAGCTATAATTTTAAGCTTTTTCACATATGATAAAAAAATAATGGAAAGTGTACTTGACATTAGACTGCAATTCATATATTATAATGTAAAGCAAACTTTACATCAAACGAAAGTGAGCAGAACGTCATTGTTCAAATCAAAAAGATGAAATAGGGAGGTAGGAATATGTTTAATAAGAAGTCTGTAAGAATGCTATCAACCGGGCTAGGTATTGTATTCGGGTCAGGAGTTGGGGTTTTGGCTTCAATATTGTACAGCTTCCATATCGCGGCTGGTATAATCGGCGGCGCAGCCGTGGGTCTGTTGATCGGCATTATTGCGTCGATGCTGTTCGGTACGGAAAGAGGCGCGACTGCGCGTAAAGATCTCTAAGGATCGAAATGAATACAGGGAGGAAACATAGATGGATCACATCGTATATTGTGACAAAAAAGCAAAGGAACTTTCACGGTTGCTCTCTGGTGAACAGAGTATGGTGATTCGTGGAGCGGCTGGTAGAAAGCTGCCCCATGGCAGGGCAGGGATCGATGATACTGTATATCTGATAGAAAACGATGGCAGTGGGATTATATGCGCAAAAGGCATTGTATCTAGCGTATTTAATTCAGAAAAGCTATCTTTAGAGGAATCTGAGAAAATCATCGAAGAAAATATGGCTCGGTTGAAACTGACCGAATCTCAGAAAAAGCGGTGGATTGGGAAACGCTACCTATGTCTGATCGGTCTCAAGGATATACATAAAATAGAGCCCTTTTCATATGTGCGAGAGAAAAATATGGATGACTGGATCATCGTAGAAAGTATAGAAGATATAAAGAAATCATTCTAGACCTGGCACATGCTCCCGATAGCACCGGAAAGGGCAAAGCCATTGAGTCCTTTACCACAATACCCTCACATCAAAATCTCTATGGCAGCGAGGACAGTTGACCACGTGTTTTCCTGTTTTTCGCGGCAACCGAAGCATTGCTTTGCAGTGGGAGCATTTGCGGTAGCGTTTGGTCCTGAATTCCTTTATTCTTGCAAATGTTATGGAGAATTTCGATTTTACAGGTCTCCAGAACTTTAAAAACCTCTGGTTCTCAAGCCGCCTTTTATATATATTCCGGGAGAAGGTTCTGAAAATCATGAGTACTAAAATAGCCCATACCAGGAGATCAAGGACAAAAAACCTGACAAAAGCGTTTATTACCATGATTACAAGGCTCAGAACCAGCATTCCGTAATAAAGCTGATCCACGCCATATCGTCCATACATAAAACTGATTAATCTTGCTCTAAGTTTTCCCATTTGTTGTACTCCTTTTAACTTGAAATGCGTTATTCATGCTGTATCCAAAAACACCAGGCATTCGGCTGTAATTCTACCGATATTATACCTTTATTTATCTGCGAAATGCAAAGTTTCCCCGCACAACTTTGGTTACTTGAATACCAACTGCACCAACAACATATAAACTGCTGTGCCCCCGCCTATGCTTAATAATGTGTTGTTTTTCCAGAGATGAAGAACCACAACGCATAGAACCGCAATAGCCTCCGGAATGCCAAAGGGGCTTTTAAGAAGGGAAACATTCTTAAGGCAATAGACTACTAGTAAACCCATAGCCGCATATGGCAGAACTTTTCCCAGGTATAAAATATAACCTGGAGTTTTTTTGCTCTCAGGAAATAAAATGAAGGGAAGAGCTCTGGTAAGCTGAGTTGCTATGGTGATAACGGCTATCAGTATTAAAGCCTGCGTATTTGTCATAGCCATCTTTTTAAGCCCTCCTCTCAATAGTTCTTCTGAAAATAGTCAAAGCCAGTGCAATAAAGACCATGGAAGGGATAATAAAATTGTCAGGACCGAATATTATTAAGCATAGTACTGAGACAACCACACCGGTAACAGCCGGAAGGTGTTCTTTCTGAGACTTCCATTGGTTTATGAATATGACGACGAATAATGCAGTCATTACAAAATCTATTCCGGAGGTATCAAAGGTAAAAAATGATCCTAACAGACCTCCTGCCATAGAGGCTGTTACCCAATAGATCTGATTCAGGAGGGTAACAAAAAACAAAAAAGATACTCTGTCAACATCTTTTGGAGCTTCTGTCGAACAGAGAATGGAGTATGTTTCATCGGTCAGCCCCATAATCAGGTAAGGCTTTTTTAAGCCCGTACCGTTATATTTCTTAAGCATTGAGATACCGTAGAATAAATGTCGTGCGTTTACCACCAGGGTCATAAGAAACGCCGACAATGGATTGAATGCGGAAGACAGCAGATTAACGGCAACAAACTGCATGGAACCGGCATATATAAAGAAGCTCATCAAAACAGCCCAACCAAAATGATAACCCTTGCTGCTTAGCATCACGCCGAATACCATGCCCAAGAACAGATATCCTGCCATAACCGGAATAGTATAAGGAAAAGCAGCTTTTAAGGCAGATAAATTTTTTCTCATATTCTACACCCTTAATTTTGCTTTGTAATTATAAAAAATGGCTTGAAGATTATTATACAATAATTCAGCCTGATATAAAAATAAAACAGGCCAAAGCTTATGCATCGGCTAAAATCACCCCAAGATTATTGTTTGCCAACGAAGCACAGGCTCTATATAATTAGAATATATCGTAACCAGTGAAAAAATCTGCTGGCGGCTCCGGCGTCGAAGGCAGCTTAAGGTTTAAGTTGCCTGGTCATTTATAAATGGAGCAAAGCGGGACCAAGAATCTTAAGGCCCGCATAATCAGCAAATAAGAATCTTCGCTTCACTGCGTTTTGCTCAGAATGACAATTAAGAAACGACTTTTTAGCAGATACGAATATATCCTTTAAAAGGGAGTGAATACTGTAAAGGGTGGATTTTATGGATAAGAAAAGAATATCTGATTCAAAAATAGAAATGAGAGAACTTGTACTTCCTAATGATGCTAATATTTTAGGAAACCTTTTAGGCGGCCGTCTACTCCACTGGGTTGACGTTGCCGGAGCCATGGCGGCCTCAAGTCATGCCCAGGCAGTTGTTGCAACTGCTGTTATCGACAGTGTGGAATTCAACGAACCTGTCCGCGTCGGGGAAATAATTATCCTTAGGGCTCACCTGACCTGGGTTGGCAGAACTTCAATGGAAGTTTTGGTGGAGGTTTGCTCAGAAAATTACCTTACAGGTGAAACAAAGCTGACTAACAGGGCTTATATTACCTTTGTCGCGTTGGATGAGAATGGGAAGCCCAAGCCTGTACCCGGTCTTATCCTTGAAACCGAAGAGGAGAAAGCGGAATTCGAGGAAGCTAAAAAACGCCGTGAGCTGCGCCTTGCAAAGCGGAGCTTATCAAAAGAACCTAAATGTGTATAAGATGCCTTTATTGACAATTTGTAACCTAATAGATACAATTACATCTATGAATAAAATGGGAAAAGATTTCAATAAATATTGGGGAATCGATAGGAGTGACGTATTATGCCGATACAGGCACCAAAAGGCACCCGTGACATACTGCCGGAGGACATAAATCAGTGGAATTTTGTTGAGGAGGAGTTTTCTGATATTTGCAGGAGATTTGGCTACAATGAAATTCGCATCCCTGTATTCGAGCATACAGAGCTTTTTCAGCGTGGAGTCGGCGATACTACAGATATAGTACAGAAGGAAATGTACACCTTTGAGGATAAAGCCGGAAGAAGCATCACCTTAAGACCTGAAGGGACGGCAGGGGTGGTTCGAAGCTATATCGAACATGGAATGTCGTCACTTCCTCAACCAGTGAAACTTTTTTATCAGATTACAGCGTACAGGTATGAGAATGTTCAAAAAGGCCGCTACCGTGAATTCCATCAATTTGGGGTAGAGCTTTTGGGAGCTTCTGACCCTGCCGCAGATGTTGAAGTAATATCTATCCTCTCGCTATACTTCGAAAAGCTCGGGATTAAAAACTTAAAGCTGAATCTCAACAGCATCGGCTGTCCCGAGTGCAGAGCTGAATATAACAGGCTGCTGAAAGGTTTTCTTTCAGATATAATCGTTGATATGTGCGATACGTGCAAAACGCGGTATGACAGAAATCCCATGCGTATTATTGACTGTAAGGAAGAGCATTGTAAAAAGCAATTGGTCAATGCTCCTGCACTGCTTGACCATATTTGCGATGATTGCAGCAAACACTTTGATTCCGTCCTTCAAAAGCTGGAGGCTATAGGAATTCCCTATGCTATTGACAAAAATATTGTACGGGGATTAGATTACTATACAAGAACGGTTTTCGAATTTGTATCGGAAAATATAGGAACTCAGGGAACGGTTTGCGGAGGCGGACGTTATGACGGGCTGGTTGAAGACTGCGGCGGTCCTCCAACCCCCGGTATTGGCTTTGCTCTGGGTGTAGAAAGATTGCTCCTTGAGATGGAAAGCCAGGGGATCAAAATACCAAAGCAGCCTGCCCCAGATATTTATATAGGTTCGATAGGAGAAAAGGCGGCTTTGGCCAGTGAAAAACTTGCCTGGCAGCTTCGCAGAAACAATATTATCTGTATAAAAGATATCATGGGCAGAAGCGTAAAAGCGCAAATGAAATATGCTGATAAGCTTGGAGCCCGCTATTCTCTTATCCTTGGTGATACCGAAATCGAAACAAACAAAGCCAGGCTTAAGGATATGGTAAATGGAGAAACAAAGGATATCAGTCTGGATACCCTTATAGGCAGACTTATAAAGAACAAAGCATCAGAATGGCTGTAGAATTATTCGGAGGATTATATGGAATATATACGCGGAATGAAAAGGACTCATAGATGTGCTGAGCTCTCTGTTGCCGATAATGGCAAGGAAGTAGTTTTGATGGGCTGGGTACAAAGAAGGCGGGATTTAGGAGCGCTGGTTTTTGTGACCCTAAGAGACAGAAGCGGAATTATACAGGTAGTCTTTAATAGCGATACCAACCCCCAGCTCCATGAAAAAGCTTTACAGGTAAGAAGTGAATATGTTTTGGCAGTGCGCGGAATTCTTCAGCTCAGAAGTCCCGAGGCAGTCAATAAAAACATGCCCACCGGAGAGCTGGAGGTTATTGCCACAGAATTAAGAATATTAAGTAAAAGCGAGACCCCTCCGTTTCACATTGAGGAAGATTCGGGAGCCAATGAGGTATTGAGGCTAAAGCACAGATACCTTGATCTAAGAAGACCCGACCTTCAGAGAAAGCTTATACTTCGTCACAAGATTGCGAAGATAGCCCGTGATTATTATGATGAAAACGGCTTCATAGAAATAGAGACCCCTGTTCTGGGAAGGAGCACGCCCGAGGGAGCCCGGGACTACCTTGTACCTAGCCGTGTGCATCCGGGGAAGTTTTACGCATTGCCCCAATCACCGCAGCTTTTCAAGCAGCTTTTGATGGTATCTGGCTTCGACCGTTATATGCAGATAACTAAATGCTTCAGGGACGAAGACTTAAGGTCCGACCGCCAGCCCGAGTTCACCCAGATCGACCTGGAAATGAGCTTTGTGGACGTTGATGATGTAATAAATATAAACGAAGGATTCATTCGAGAACTTTTCAGGAAAGTATTGGATCTAGATATTCCGGTACCTTTTAGAAGGCTTACATTTAAGGAAGCTATGACACGCTATGGCTCCGATAAGCCCGACACCCGTTTTGGAATGGAGCTTGTCGATGTATCCGATATTGTTCGCGGATCAGGTTTTAAAGTATTTGCTGACGCTGTTTCAAATGGCGGAAGTGTTCGCGCCATAAATGCAAAAGGCGGCGGTACATTCTCCAGAAAAGAGATCGATGCTCTTGGTGAAATTGTTAAGACATATAAGGCAAAGGGACTTGCATGGATAGTTGTTGAAGAGAACGGAATAAGATCACCCATTGCAAAGTTCCTGACCGAAGATGAAACGAGCAATCTCGTTAACAGGCTTAAGGCTGAAACCGGAGATCTTTTGCTGTTTGTAGCCGATAAGGATGAAGTGGTCTTTGACGCGTTAGGCCACCTGCGTCTGGCTCTGGGCAAAAAGCTCAGTTTAATTGACCATAATGTTTATGATGTTCTATGGATAACAGAGTTTCCGCTTCTTGAACGTGATGAGGAGGAAAACCGCTGGGTAGCCAGGCACCATCCCTTTACATCTCCTATGGACGAAGATATTGAATATCTTGATTCTGATCCGGGCAGGGTCAGGGCAAAGGCTTATGATATCGTTATCAACGGTTATGAAGCCGGCGGCGGCAGTATCCGTATCCATGACCAGGAGCTGCAGCAGAAAATGTTCAATACCATCGGGTTTACCGATGAGCAAGCAAAGGAACGCTTCGGCTTCCTTTTGGAGGCCTTCAGGTATGGAACACCTCCACATGGCGGTTTGGCCTTTGGCTTGGACAGGCTGACCATGCTCCTTGCAAAAACAGATAATATCAAGGATGTTATTGCCTTCCCCAAGGTGCAGAATGCGTCAGATTTAATGACCAATGCACCTGATATGGTAGACGACAGGCAATTGGAAGAGCTTCAAATCAAGACGGTGGAAAAAAGTGAATAAGATATCAGTAAAGAATATTGTCGAATGGTTCTTGCATATTGCTGTCGCAGTAGTTTTGGGTTTGGGCATAACAACGTATATCGGACGACTGACGATCGTTGACGGCAATTCCATGTCGCCGACTTTAAAAAACCAGAATGTGATTATTATAGAATGTCTTACGCCCAGATTCGGCAATATAAAACAGGGTGATATAGTAGTATTAAAAATACCCGAGCTGCTGGAAGGGAAAAAGAAATATGCCATCAAGCGTGTTATTGCTACCGAAAACCAGCATGTGGAAATACGCGACGGCAAAGTATTTGTAGACGGATCAGAGCTTTCGGAGAGCTATACAAACACAAGTGAAACATATGCCGCCGGGTCGCCCTATGACGATATCATAGTTCCCGAGGACTGCATATATCTTCTGGGTGACAACAGGATCCCCGATAAAAGCAGGGATAGCAGGACCTTTGGCGTAGTAAGCAAAAAGAGGATCGTAGGGAAAAGCTGGATAAGGATTTTCCCGTTTAGTCAGGCTGGTCCCGTAAAATGAGTGAAGGGGACGGTCCTTTATACTCATTTTGAGCATGGGGGACAGTCCTTTATTTTTTGACCCTGTTATCCCTTCTCTCCCTATGGTAGAATAAAACAATAGAGATCTTCATTTATTATTTCTACCACAATAGAGAAAGAGGTACATTATGGATAAAGACGTTCTCAAAAAGTCTATGCTTTGTGAGGCGTTTAAGGGCGCTATAGAAAACGAAAATCTGAAAGAAGCATTTGCCCGGGCATTTATAACCAGTCTTTGCTATTACAAGACAGATAAAAAAATCGAGATGTCAATTGAATGCTGCGACTGTGTTGGCCCCGATCAGATAAAAGGCCTCGAAAGGGCTATTTCAAAGCATTTAAAAACTAAAGTAAAAATATATCCCGGATTTCCGTCAACTCTTAACGGCAGTTTTGAAAAGTGGCAGAAAGAGCTTGTTTTCAGCCGTGTCAAGTCTGAAAAAACTCACTTTCATCACTTTCTTGAAGGTGCGGAATTTGATTTATCAGGCAGATATCTCAGTATCAAGCTTAAAACGCAGGCATCGGCCATCCTGAATGCCGCCGGTGTGGGGAAGAGCATAGAAACAGCTATACAGAGACTATTTGATAAAGATGTATCGGTAAGCTTCATTGACAGTACTGAAAATGAAAAGAATGTGGATTATATGGCAAGGAAACAGGAGATGGAAGCCCGTCTTATAGCCGAGGCCATGGCTGCCGTGCCTGTAAACGGCAGGAACGGCGACGATTGGCATGTCCCGGAGCCGCCGCCGTTGGATGAACCTCCTGTTAGATACAGAACCAAAAAGACCAAAAACATTGAAAAAGATCCTGATCTCATTTTTGGCAAAGGCATAAAAGGCCAGGTTATAAAAATGAGTCAGGTTGATACAAACTCCGGTCAGGTAACAATACAAGGCAGGATATTAAAAACAGAACAAAGGCAGCTAAAAACAGGACGAACGCTTTTTACATTCGATATTACGGATATGACTTCTTCGCTGACTTGCAAGATTTTTGTTTCGGATAAAGAGCTTGAGATCATCTCCGGGAAGCTTGTAAAAGATCAGCATGTCTGCCTAAGCGGAGAAGCTCAATATGATATGTACGCCAAAGAGCTTGTGGTGCTCGCCAGGGACATTCGTCTTGTGGATATGGAAACCGAAGCCCGCATGGACTTGGCTCCCCAAAAGAGGGTAGAGCTTCATCTTCATACTCAGATGAGCCAGCTTGATGCAATATGCGGGACTAAAGAATTAATTAAACGGGCCGCCAAATGGGGCCATAAGGCCATAGCTATTACTGACCACGGGGTGGTACAGGCATTTCCCGAGGCACAGGATACCGCAAATGAGCTAAAGAAAAAACAAAAAAAAGACATAAAAATCATATATGGAGTCGAGGCCTATTTTATAGCTGATGAAAAGTATAACAGCAAGGGTGAAGTAGATTACAGGCATTGTGATACTTATCATGCCGTTATCCTTGTAAAAAACCAGACTGGGCTTAAAAACCTTTACAGGATAGTGTCTGAAAGCCATCTTAATTATTTCTATAAGAGGCCGCGTATTCCAAAAAGCCTTTTTGAGAAATATAGAGAAGGGCTGCTGATTGGAAGTGCATGTGAGGCAGGAGAATTGTTCCAGGCCGTTTACAAAGGGTTCCCTGAAGAGGAGACCGAACGGATCGCCTCGTATTATGATTATCTCGAGATCCAGCCTATCGGCAACAATCAATTTATGATAAGACAGGGTGACGTAAGCGACGAGGAAGATCTTAAAAATCTGAACAAGAGAATAATCGAGCTGGGAGAAAAGCTTAATAAGCCGGTGGTAGCAACTTGTGACGTCCATTTTATGGATCCTGACGATACGATATACCGTGAGATCCTTCAAGCCGGGCAGGGGTATAAGGATGCGGAATACCAGGCTCCGGTTTATTTAAGGACCACCGAAGAAATGCTTAAGGAATTTGCTTACCTGGGAGAAGAAAAAGCCTACGAGGTAGTCGTAACAAATACCAATCTTATAGCCGATATGATCGAATTTGTAGAACCCATTCCCAGCGGTACATTCCCGCCCAGGATTGAAGGGGCTGAAGAGGATATAGAGAAGCTTACCAGCGAAAAGGTAAGGGAACTGTACGGAGATCCTCTTCCTGGGCTTGTTCAGGAAAGGGTTGACAGAGAACTGAGTTCAATAATTAAAAATGGTTTTTCAGTTATGTATATAATAGCCCAGAAGCTGGTTAAGAAATCTTTGGAAGATGGCTATCTGGTAGGCTCCAGGGGTTCGGTAGGTTCAAGCTTTGTAGCTTATCTCATCGGTATAACCGAGGTCAATTCATTACCTTCCCACTACCGCTGCGGAAAGTGCAAATATTCTGAATTCTTTGACAAGGATGCCAGTATTGGCTGCGGTTTTGACCTGCCCGACAAAAACTGTCCGGTTTGTGGGGAACCGCTTACAAAGGATGGGTATAATATCCCATTTGAAACCTTTCTTGGATTTGACGGAGACAAGGAGCCCGACATTGACTTGAATTTTTCAGGGGAGTACCAATCCCGGGCTCATAAATATACCGAGGAGATATTCGGCGAGGGTTATACCTTCAGAGCGGGTACCATTGCAACTATTGCTGATAAAACGGCTTACGGCTTTGTAAAAAACTATCTGGATGAAAAACAGGTTGTGGCCACAAGGGCTGAGATAGAGCGTCTTGCCGCAGGCTGCACAGGTATAAAGAGGACCACAGGCCAGCATCCCGGAGGAGTAATGATCGTGCCTCACTATAAAGATATATACGATTTTACTCCTATTCAGAGACCGGCTGACGATACGGGCTCGGATATTATAACCACACACTTTGATTACCATTCTATTGGTGGACGTATCCTTAAGCTGGATATCCTGGGGCATGACGACCCCACAGTAATACGCATGCTGGAAGATCTAACCGGAGTTGACGCGAAGACAATACCTATTGGTGAAAAAAAGACAATGGGCATTTTTTCAGGAACCGAACCTTTAGGAGTATCACCTGAGGAAATCAACAGCCAGGTGGGGACGCTGGGTGTTCCTGAATTCGGAACGAAATTTGTACGCCAAATGCTCATTGATACAAAGCCCACTACCTTTGCCGAGTTGATCCGTATATCAGGTCTTTCCCATGGTACTGATGTCTGGCTTAATAACGCGCAGGAATTGGTTCGGGAAGGTGTGACAACCTTATCAAATGTTATTTGTACCCGTGATGACATTATGATTTATTTGATCCAGCATGGATTGCCCGACCTCGATTCCTTCAAGATCATGGAAAGTGTTCGCAGGGGAAAAGGCTTAAGCCCCGAGCAGGAGGAATTGATGAAAGCTAACAATATACCAAAATGGTATATAGATTCCTGTAAAAAAATAAAGTATATGTTTCCCAAAGCCCATGCTGCGGCTTATGTCATGATGGCGTTCAGGATCGCCTGGTTCAAGGTTTATTATCCCAAGGCTTTCTATGCAGCCTATTTTTCGGTAAGAGCAGATACCTTTGATGCGAATATTGTTTCAAAAGGTCTGGATGCAATTAAACGGGCTATTGAGGAGATAGAGCGCAAGGGTAAAGACGCAACAAACAAAGATAAAGATATGCATACGATTCTCGAAGTAGCCCAGGAGATGTATGCAAGGGGGATCAAGTGCCTGCCTGTAGACCTTTATAAGTCAGATGCAACCCGCTTTTTAGTGACCGATGAGGGAATATTGCCGCCATTTACAGCCCTTCAGGGTTTAGGCATGGCTGCGGCAAACAATATAGTGGAAGCTCGTAAAACTGCCGGGGATTTTATCTCTATAGAAGAACTGAAGGTTAAGGCAGGTATTTCAAAAGCGGTAATTGAGATACTGGAGGATCACGGCTGCCTGGAAGGCCTTGACCAGAGCAGCCAAATGTCATTATTCTAGGAGAGTGGTGGATATGAAGGATATGTTAAAAAAGCTCGATGAAACTGTTGAATTTTTAAAAAGCAAAATTGATTTTGCTCCGGAAATAGCGATTATTCTGGGTTCAGGCCTGGGCAAATTAGCCGACTTTATTAAAGATGCAAAAGTAATACCTTATGAGGACATCCCGAATTTTCCCGAAACAACGGTTGCTGGTCATGAAGGAAAGCTTATTTTTGGAACGATCAACAACCGCAAGGTTGTGGCTATGAAAGGACGATTCCATTACTATGAGGGTAACGAAATGGGTGCTGTTGTATATCCGATCCGTGTGTTTAAGCGCCTGGGAATTGAAAACCTTATAGTGACCAATGCCGCAGGCGGAGTGAACACAAGCTTCAAGCCCGGCGATCTGATGCTTATAACAGACCATATCAGCTTATTCTGTGAGAATCCACTCAGGGGAGAAAATATTGACGATTTAGGTCCCCGTTTCCCTGATATGACGGTGGCTTATGACAGAAATTTGCGGACTTTAGCACTTGAATCTGCCGGTAGACTTGGGGTAGACTTAAAATCAGGAGTATACTCTTACTGTAAAGGCCCGTCTTATGAGTCACCCGCTGAGATTAAAGCGTTACGGAATCTGGGTGCCGATGCGGTGGGAATGTCAACCGTTCCTGAAACAATAACAGCAAGGCATATGGGGATGAGAGTATTGGGTATATCCTGTATAACAAATATGGCAGCCGGAATATTGGATCAGCCTCTTAATCATGCTGAGGTTATGGAAACAGGAAAACGAGTCGAAAAAATGTTCTCAGCTCTTGTCAGCGACATTATTGAAAACTGGAGATAATCTGAAATGTCATTCTGAGCGCAGCGTACCCCCTATATGTCATTCTGAGGGAACGCAGCGACCGAAGAATCTTTAAAAGATTCTTCACTGCGTCGGCGGCTTTATGCCGAGACGACAGAAAACTGCCCGTTTTTTTCAGAATGACAAAGAAGAGGTAATATTTTTGGAGGTAAACCATGAATTCATCGATACGAGATATCGCTTTAGCCGGGGAAGGGCGTCGGAAAATAGAATGGGTTAAAAACTATATGCCTATTTTATCCGGACTGGAGGAAGAATTTAAAAAAACACGTCCCTTTGAGGGTGTAAAAATATCCCTTTCGATACACCTTGAAGCGAAGACAGCTTATTTGTCAAAGGTATTTGCCGCCGGCGGGGCAAAAATGGCCGTGACCGGCAGTAATCCACTGTCAACTCAGGACGATGTTGCGGCAGGTCTTGCGGCTGACGGGATTGATGTATTCGCATGGTACGATTCAACACCGGAGGAATATGAAAAGCATATTGAAATGACTCTTGCCCATGGACCGAATATTATCATCGATGATGGAGGAGATCTGGTATCGGCTCTGCACACGAAGCTTACACATCTTATACCTGATGTCTGGGGTGGCTGCGAGGAGACAACCACAGGTATCATCAGGCTTAGGGCTATGGAGCGGGACGGGGTATTAAAGGTTCCCATGATGGCTGTTAATGACGCCATGTGCAAGCATTTGTTTGATAATCGTTACGGTACTGGTCAATCGGTGTGGGACGGCATCAACCGCACAACCAATCTGATTATTGCAGGGAAAACCGTAGTTATAGCAGGCTATGGCTGGTGCGGCAAAGGCGTTGCAATGAGAGCTAAAGGCCTTGGAGCCAATGTAATCGTTACAGAAATAGATCATGTTAAGGCAATTGAAGCTGTTATGGACGGATTCCAAGTTATGAGAATGGATGAAGCGGCACCTTTGGGAGATGTATTTATAACCGTTACAGGCTGCGAAAACGTCATAACGAAGAATCATTTTAATAATATGAAAAATGGTGCTATTCTCTGCAATGCCGGTCATTTTAACGTAGAAATCAGCCTCCCTGATTTAGAGAATCTTGCAACCGATATAAGGGAGTACCGTAAGGATATAATGGGCTATACAATGAAGGATGGCCGCAGACTTTACCTTCTGGGTGAAGGAAGGCTGGTTAATTTAGCCTGCGGGGACGGGCATCCTGCTGAAATCATGGATATGAGCTTTGCTGTACAGGCAATGAGCGCTCTTTATATCCTTGAGAACAAAGGAAAACTTAAGCCTGGAGTCTTTAACATACCTTCGGAAATCGATGAGAAAATTGCCAGACTTAAGCTGGAAAGTCTGGGAATACAAATAGATACGCTGACAGAGGAACAGAGAAGATATTTGAACAGTTGGCAACTGTAATGCACTCCGGGGTCAGGCTTGAATAATTTACTTATTTACTATGAGTTATTCGCACAGAGTATAAGTGAATTAATTCTTCGCTTCGCTCAGAATGACAGCTTGTAAGTCCGCATTAATCAAATAGTACTACAATAAAATGAGTAAAGAGAACCGTCCCCATTACTCATTTTATGAATCAGTAGCCCACCCTTAGTGCTGGGTTACTATTTTATTTCTTGATGCTTATATTCCCTGATGCTGTGCTAATGATTATTGGAACCCTTCCACTTCCGTGACTGCCCCGCAGGCTCCTTTTGCTGATGTTTTTGTTCTCCAGATCAAAATCGCACTCAATATTTCCTGAGCCCACTGAAGAATCCAAAGTAAAATCAGAATTTGAAGGTATTTTAAGCTTCACATCACCACTCCGGGCGTTAACCTTGATTTCCTCGGTAACCTTGGTCAATGAAAGGCTGATGTTGCCCGAAGCTGAATCAACGTAGACCCCAGCTTCCAGATCACTGATTTTTATATCCCCTGAAGTACAGTTGACAACAAGATTCTTACAATCCATTCTCTTTATTGTACTGTTGCCTGAGGTGCTTTTTATGTGGACAGTACCACCAACTGAAAAATCAGTCAATTCTTTATCTCCTGAGGTCGATTCCAAAGCTGCTTCTTTTGCTTTAAGGCTGTTTATATTTATATTGCCGGATGCAGATACTATACTAAGCATTCTTTCCAAGGTAATATCTTCAAGCTTAATGTCTCCTGAAGAGAGATCTATGGAAAGACTGTCAGCATTAAGATCTGAAGAGGTGAAATCGCCTGATGTTCCTTCATAATTGATTGAGCCATCAAAATCCCGTGGAATGGTTATATCCATTTTGAGGTTGCTGTAATAAGGACCAAAGTGCATTTCGGTCCTATGCTCTTCTATTAGTATGCTTCTGCCGTTTCGGGTGATCTCAAGTGTAGGTACGGTTCTCTCGTTGGTAGTTTTGACTGTCCCTTTCAAGGATGCCTGAACCTTATTTCCATTAGAGGGTATGACCCTTGTATCGGAGCTTGTAACACGGATTATAATATTATTAGCCGAGCCCAGATCTATATCCTTTTCTTCATTGACCTCATATCTTTTCCCTGGTCCAAAGCTGAAATTCCAGCTAAAACCCTTAGAAAAGCTAAAGCTGATGCCTATTACAGATATGATGGTGAAGGCTATAACTATTCTGGTAATAATTTTAGCAAGCTTAAAGAAGCCTGACGGACGGGCTTTCCTGGGAGAGGGCTGTTCTGCAAATTGCCCATAACCTCGTTTTTGTTTGATGGCGTATGCCAGGGTGACCGGATCACCCAGGGACAAACATATTTCCTCTTCAGAAAGTCCTTTTTTCAATTCGTTTCTGAAGTATTCCTGGTACTCGCTTACAATAGCTGTTCTCTCTTCCTTTGGTATATCATCCAATGCATCATACAATGCCATTAAAAATTCTGAACGATTCATATACACACCACCTAAAAAACTACTTGTCATCAAAGCAAAATATTGGAAGACATTTTGAATATATCAGAGACATCAAACCTCTTCAAGGGCTTGAGGCATAGTTTAATTAAGCTCTAATTGATTTCTAATTTAGTGGAGGCAGGAGGTGTGAAGCATTTCCATCATGCGCAAATCATGAAGGTCCGTCCTTTACAACGACGAGTATAAAGTAACGGTGTTGCGGCCTTTTTGCTTGGATGTATATAAAGCTTTATCGGCCGCTTCTATCAGCGCGGCCGGTGATTTTCCATCCTCAGGATAAGAAGAGATCCCTACCGAGATGGTTATTTCCGGATTTGACTTGCTTTGGATCAGCTCCCTGAAACGGTCGGCAATAATAAATGCCTTGACCGAAGGCGTGTCGGGCAGAATGACTATAAATTCATCGCCGCCGTATCTGCCTATTATGTCATCCTGTCTGAAAGATGTTTTGGCAAAATTGGTAAGAGATTTTATACAAAGGTCTCCGTGCTGGTGCCCCAAGCTGTCGTTGATGTGTTTGAAATTGTCGATATCGAGCATTAGGATCGACAGATTCATACGTGGTGAACGCTCCAGAATATTCGCAAGCTTTTCAATAATGGCAGATTTGATGAAAAGCCCCGTCATGCTGTCTGTTTTGGACTTTTCCAGAAGCTTTCTGTTGGATTTTTCAATTGCCTCAACTCTTCTGATAACCTCTGCATGAATAGATGAATTCATTCTTTTCAGCGATTCCCTGCTGTCCTGATAGTCTCTGAAGAATTCAGCCAGGGTGTTATTATAAACATAGAAAGTACAGCATATGTAACCAAGCGCCAGCAATATCAGTACCTCAGCGGTTATAGTTCCCTGGATAAGCCATAATCCCGTTGATGAGGACAATATGAATATGCCTGCATGGCCTGTCATATGGCTCTTTTCATTATGGAACATATTGTTGATCAGCAATACCAGGTTAATTACCAGGAAAACAAATGTTACAAAGCACATGGCGGCAAACAGGCAGGAGTAAATATGAGGTGATGAAAGATAAAATCCAAGTCCAATAAAAATAAAAGGAACAACAGCAAATAACTTTAATGCATCGGCTCCCTGCGTTATTATCAGAACAAATGAACAGTCCACTATCAGCAAAATATGTGATAAAATCAATAAAGATGTTGCCCCGGACTTATTGTAAGCTGCTGTCAAGAATGCAGTGACATTAAGAATAAAGGGGATAGCAAAAGCCAGCTCGAATACCCTCATTTTAAGCGTCTGCATTTTTACAGCCAAAGCGCTTGCAGAAATCAAAAATGAGAAGGTTAATACAATAAGAAAGAATATCTGGTTTTCTAAACTTAAAAATAACACGAACACTTACCCCCATATGGGCTTGACTTTTTTCTATATCTTACCATAACAAAATAATAAATTGAAGTTGTTTTTAAAGTTGGGGCCTGATTTATTGACATATTTCTTACAAGGTATAATAACCTTACCTGTCACCGAATTCAAAGATTTCGAACAGGTACCCGAGAGCATTGAATCATTAAATAAATACCGCCTGGCAAGCAGGCGGATCGCTGTCTTACGACAGCGGCAAAGTAATATGTACTTTGCTTTGTTTATGGTATAAGATAACATTAAAAAGAAAAAATACTTTGTAAAACGTTACATATATTTGTTCAGATATGAAACGATATATGCAGTATCATGCTATGACATAAAGGAGGGGTTCTAATGGGAATGAAAGCCGGAAAAACAACGGCTGAAAAACTGGCTGTAAGAAATGGAATAACTTTTTACCGCATTAACTCAGACAAGTTCAAAACAGCCAGAGCCGATCTGTTTTTTGTGGATGATCTGGTAAAGGAGAGGGCAAGTGCCAATGCGCTTATTCCTATGATCATAAAAAGGGGATGCGCGAAATATCCCGGTGTCAAGGAACTCGAAAGCAAGCTGGAGGAGCTTTATGGTGCCGACATTGACGGCAGCGTAGTCAAAAAAGGTGAGTTGCAGTTTATTGGGTTCCATATGTCCCATATTTCAGACAGATATACAAATGGAGAGCGGCTTTTTGACGAATGCTGCGATCTTTTGATGTGTATGCTTGAAAATCCGATGAAAGAAGACGGAGGCTTCAAAAAATCTCTTTTTACTCAGGAGAGAGACAATCTGGTGGATTATATCAGAAGCAGGGTCAACGACAAGATGAGGTATTCCCTGACCCGCTGCCTGGAAGAGATGTGCGAAGGCGAACCCTTTGCCATCCCCGGAGACGGAACCGAAGAAGGCGCACTTCTGTTAAGTCCTCAAAACACTTTGGAGATATATGAGCAAATGGTTTCGTCCTATCCCGCATATGCTTATATTTCAGGTCAGGTCGATGATAAGAGCATTCAGAGATTTATAGACGGTTTTCTTGCCCGCGACAGGGGAAATGTAAAAAAGATCAACACCGAATGTGTAAGCAAGGATGTAAAACAGATCAAAAGGCTTGATGAAAAAATGGATGTAAGCCAGGGCAAGCTTTGCATGGGATTTCGGACACATGTGAGCCCCGTATCCGAGGATTATTTCCCTATGGTCGTATATAATGGCATACTGGGTGGGGATACACATTCCAAGCTTTTCAGGAATGTCAGGGAAAAAGCCAGCCTTGCCTATTACGCCCAATCTGTCCTTGAAAAATATAAAGGCCTTATGATCATAATGAGCGGCATTGAAAGCGCAAATCGCACTAAAGCCGAGGAAATTATCTTAAAGCAGGTTGAAGCCATGGAACAGGGAGACTTTAGTGAAGAAGATATCGAAGCGGCTAAAAAATCACTCGAAACAGGCATGAAGTCCATGCAGGACAGTCAGAGCGGTATAGTTGATTTCTTTATGAGCCAGCATTTGACAGAAAGCGGAGAGGATATTGATTCTATGATAGAAAAGCTGAACAGCGTGACTATTGACGATGTAGTAAGAGTGGCCCAAAAAGTTCAGTTGGATACTATATACTTTCTTAAGCCTGATGACCGAAGACAGGAGGTAACCATATGAAGCCCGAGACATCAACCTTAACCCGCAACCTTAGCGGCAGGGAAAATTCTAATTCTCGTTTTCGCACCATAACCTCTGAAAGACTTAATGAAACAGTATACGAATACGAACACGAAACAGGATTGAAAGTGTTTTACGTCAGAAAGACCGGTTACAATAAAAAAACAGCCATGTTCGGAACCAATTACGGCTCTATAGACAATGTCTTCAAGGTGCCAGGCCAGGACAATGAAATAGAGGTTCCAGACGGTATAGCCCATTTTCTTGAGCATAAGCTCTTTGAACAGGAAGATGGAAACATGCTGGACAAATTCTCCAGACTAGGCTCTTCACCCAATGCCTTTACATCGTTTAATCAGACTGTATACTATTTTTCATGCACCGATCTTTTTGAAGAGAATTTCAGGATGCTTTTAGATTATGTTCAGAATCCATGGCTAACAGATGAAAATGTTGAAAAGGAGAAAGGTATAATCGGCCAGGAAATACAGATGTATAAGGACAATGCAGACTGGAGGGTTTTCTTTAACCTGCTGGACTGCCTGTATGTCGACCATCCTGTTAAGCTTGAGATAGCAGGCTCATTGGAGAGTATTTCAAAGATCAATAAAGAGCTTCTTTATGACTGCTACAATACCTTTTATACGCCTTCCAACATGGTTGTTACGGCTGTTGCTGACTTGGAGCCGGAAACTATTTTCTCTATAACCGATAATATGATAAAATTTAAAGACAGAGGTAAGGTTGAAAAGAAATATCCTGATGAACCTGAGAAATTGAATAAGGAATTCAAAGAGCAAAAGCTCCATGTTTCGATGCCTCTGTTTAATATGGGCATCAAGGACAATGTGAGGGCTGAAGGCTTTGAGCTTCTGAAAAGGCGCGCTGCGCTTTCGATAGTACTTTACCACGCTATGGGCAGAAGCTC
The DNA here is from genome assembly GCA_012520855.1 of Clostridiaceae bacterium. Classification (GTDB taxonomy): domain Bacteria; phylum Bacillota; class Clostridia; order DSM-8532; family DSM-8532; genus DTU059. Next base: position 22,068 of record JAAYNO010000216.1, read on the forward strand.
GGATTTGTATGAAAGACTTTACAGTGAGCGCCTTATCAATGATTCATTCAGATGCGAGGTCTCCCTGAATACCGGGTATGGCTATTTAGTCTGGGGCGGACAGTCCCCTGACCCTGAAAAAACAGCTTCGATCATTTCCGGGACTCTGCGGGAAGTCGCATCAAAGGGGATCAGCCCCCAGACCTTCAGCAGGATAAGGAAATCTCAGGAAGGACTTTTCATCCGCAGCTTGAATTCGGTAGAGATTATTGCCCGTGAGATGCTTGATTCATATTTTATCGGAACCGGGCTTTTTGATGAAGTTAAAGTATTTGAAGAGCTGGATACAGACTACGTCAACAAAGTGGCTAAGGAGGTCTTAAATAATCCTTCAGCACTGTCTGTAGTAAATCCGCTGTAAAAAATACTAAGTTACCAGGATATATACATGATAGAATGTAAAAAGGGGAGAAATGATTTAGTTTATCTGTCAAAAACTAAATCATCAAAAGTTTGGCGGTCGCCAAACTTACGCATATAAGTAAGTTCATGCAAACTTATTCTATGTATATACAAAATGGAGGAGGTTATTATTATGAATATTGCCGTTTCAGATTGGGTAGGTTTTCCCGGTCTTGGAATCGAAAAAATGAACATCAATCCTATTCCTATCCCCAATCTCTTTGGTACAGGCATCAATGTTCATTGGTACGGTATTATAATCGCGATCGCTATAATGGTGTCATTGACACTGGGTATGAAGCAGAGCAAAAAATTCGGGATCAAAGAAGATGACCTCATTGACATGTTCCTTATTGCCCTGCCTGTTTCGATTGTTTTTGCCAGATTATTTTTCGTAGTATTTTCCTGGGATATCTATAAAAATGATTTGCTGGGTATCTTCAGAGTCTGGGAAGGCGGACTTGCCATATATGGGGCAATCATAGGAGCTATACTTTCTGTATTCGTTTTTTCCCGCATTAAAAAAATCGATATGCTTAATCTATGTGATTTCGCCTGCGTATACCTCCCTCTATCCCAGGCGATAGGCCGATGGGGCAATTTTGTAAATCAGGAATTGTACGGTTCGGTCACAAACCTTCCGTGGGGAATGACAGGCAGCAGGATCGGCCTTGATCCAGTCCACCCTACTTTTTTGTATGAATCTCTGCTGAATATAATAGTATTTTTGATTCTCTTACGCCTGCGCAAGAATAAAAAGGTCAAGGGCAGTGTGCTGGCTGTTTACCTCATGCTCTACAGCCTGGTTCGTTTCATTATGGAATTTTTAAGAACGGACGAGTTCGGAACAGGCAACATTCGGTACAATCAGGTGTTTTCAGCGCTGGTATTTATAGGCGCATTCATCTGGCTGATATATTTAACTAAACGAGCACATAAAGCAGCAGCAGAAGAAGAAGAAGCAACCGAGCCAAGCGCATATGCCGAAGTGGTTGAGAAGCTAAAAGCAGAAGAAGCCGGGGTATCAGCTGATGAAAATGCAGGGGAACGCATTGATGATCCGACCGATGAAGGCAGTCAGGAAGCTGATGTGTCGAACGGAGATGAAGAAGTGCGCATTGCGGACCCGAACGATGAAGCCCAAAATGCTGATGTATCTGATAAAACGGTTGAAGATGCCGGGGATACCAATCCGGACAATGAACCTTAAGGAAGAGCAATATGGTAGCTGTTGAAAAGAATAAAAGTCACTCTATATTGAAGAATATCGACTGGATGATAATAGTGACGGTATTATTGCTGAATACCCTCGGGCTAATAGCTGTTAAAAGCGTTTCGAATCATCTGAACCAGCCGTCATTGTTTACCAAACAGCTCATAGCGTCCATTATTGGAATAGGCTGCATGTCGCTTATCATGCTGCTGGATTATAAAGACTTCAGGATATTAAGTGCTTTGGCATACATAGGAACCATATTCCTGCTGATTTTGGTTCTGATTATAGGCAAGGGGAAAGAGGAGACCGGAACTCAGGGTTGGATAGATTTAGGTCCGGCATCTTTCCAACCCTCGGAGCTTGGCAAGATAACTATGACCATAGTGGCCGCACTTTTTCTGGAAAAAATAAAACAGGGCAACGGCGGTTTGAACTATATATGGCTCGCAGGCTCCGCTGCAAGCCTTGTGGGGCTGGTTATGCTCCAGCCTGACTTCGGGACATCTGTTGTATATGTTTTTATGCTGGCTTGCATGATATTCGTTTTTGGCATCAAGTACAGGATCATTTTTATTTGCCTTGGAGCATTGATTGTATCCTTGCCTGTTCTTTGGTTCAGTGTTTTGGAAAAAGTATTCGAAGAATTTCAGATCGACCGTATTTTATCTTTCTTTAATCCTGAAGCATACGCCAGAACAACTGACTACCAGGTTCGAATGGCTATTCGCTTTATCGGCTCAGGAATGCTTACAGGCGTGAAGCCGGGCACAGAAAAAGCTGCCCAGACTGTTCCCGAAGCTGCGACAGATTCCATTTTTGCTGTGATTGGAGAAGAATGGGGCTTTATCGGGGCTGTATTATTGGTTGCGCTGTTTGTTGTTCTTTTGCTCAGATGCTTGTATGTAGCCAGGTTTGCAAAGGATAACTTCGGATCATATATCGTTATAGGCTTAATGTCAATGTTTCTTTTTCATTTCGTTGAAAATGTAGGAATGAACATTCGTATGCTGCCGGTTACGGGCATACCTCTTCCATTCATCAGTTATGGGGGAACATCGGTTATTGTTAACTACATAGCAATAGGGATAATTATCAGCATTTCGATGAGGCGACAGCGACCTATGTTTGAAGTCTAAGTATATTAAGATTATGTTACAAAATTTCAATAACACTATTGAAGGCTGACTTCAGTAGAATAATACAAAAGTATATTTTGTATTTAGAGTTTTCAGATGACACTACATATTGTATTTTTGGTTTTAAATTTAGGAATAAAGAGAAGGCATTTCTTATGAAATGCCTTCTTTTAATATGTCTGCGCTATTAATGGAGGGGTTGACTAGTGTCGATATTAGGGTTAGAATACTAGTAAAGTGGAGCGAAGTGGAGCAAAGTGGTGGAGGTGATCGGAATTGCTCATTGGTAAGTACACAAACACATTAGACCAAAAAGGCCGAGTGTTTGTACCTGCTGCATTCCGTAGTGACCTGGAAAACCGCTTTGTACTGACCAGAGGCTCTGAAGAAAAAAGTCTCTACATCTATCCGATGGACGAATGGAAGAAATTCGTTGAAAAGCTCCAGCAGCTCCCTACATCAAAAAAAGACAGTCGTATGATAATAAGGCATTTCTGCGCAAACGCAACCAATTGTGATATGGACAGTCAAGGACGCATTCTTATTCCTGCAGAACTCAGAGAAAAATCGGAACTTCAACGAGACGTAGTTTTCATCGGTATGGTAAACCGTATCGAAATTTGGAGTGCAGAGAATGTTAAGGAAACAGAGGTCGAAGACATAGGCGGATTGCTTGAAGCATTGGACATTGATTTTTGATGAAATGAGGCTGGTTTTATGGAGTTCGAACACAAACCCATCATGCTGGAGGAGTGTATAGAATTCCTTGATATACGCCCAGACGGGATTTATGTTGACGGCACATTGGGCGGAGGAGGGCATTCAGCCGAGATTCTCAGACGCCTTGGACCCAAAGGTCTTTTAATAGGGCTGGATCAGGATAAAAACGCTATAAAAGCTGCTGAAAGCAGACTTTTAGATATAAACTCAAAAGCTGAAGTTGTTATTGAACACACGAACTTTGAAAACATAAGAGAAGTATTAAAAGCACAGAAGATCGATTCGGTCGATGGCATTCTGCTTGATTTGGGGGTTTCGTCCCATCAGCTTGATGAAGGAGAGCGCGGCTTTTCCTACCAGCATGATGCCCCCCTTGATATGAGAATGAACCAAAGCGATTCATTTAATGCCCAGATCCTTCTAAACAGTTGGAGCAAAGACGAAATAGCCCGTGTTATCAGAGACTATGGAGAGGAAAAATGGGCTGCGAGGATTGCTGACTTCATTGTAAGGAATCGAGAAGCACAAAAGATAACTACGACCGGTCAGTTGGTGGACATTATTAAAGCAGCCGTACCGGCGGCAGCCAGAAGAGAGGGGCCCCACCCCGCCAAAAGGACCTTTCAGGCCTTAAGAATAGCTGTTAACCGGGAACTTGAGGTTTTAGAGAACCTGCTTGGAACAGTGAACGGTATTTTAAAGCCAAAGGGACGGGTGGTGATTATAACTTTTCACTCTCTGGAGGACAGAATAGTAAAGAAAGCTTTTCAGGAACAAGCACAAGGCTGCATCTGCCCAAGGGATTTTCCAAAATGTGTTTGCGGTATCAAACCAGAGCTAAGGATCATAACTCGTAAGCCGGTTACACCATCGGACAGCGAGCTGAACGAAAATCCAAGGGCAAGGAGCGCAAAGCTCAGGGCGGCAGAAAAGCTGTAGCATAGCATATACTTAAAAACTCACTATATTTTACAGGCAGATAAAAACAAAAAACACAAATGACAAAATCCTTAAAAAGTACAAAAGATCATTGATCTACAAAAGTTAAATTGACAATTTACCAGCAGTGATAATATTTCTGACACACTAAAGAAAAAATCCCGGTTTAAATAATCGGGAGCAAAGCACAAAAGATTTTAACAAACAAAAGACAAAAGCTGATCATAAAGATTACCAAATCATTAATGATCAGAGCAAAACACAAAAGATCAAGTTTCAAGATAACCTGGTTTGGCTTGGGGGTCTTTTAAGCGACCCCCAAAAGCCATCTCAGGATTCTTGTAAGCTGATCAACAGGAGGCGATAAGGTGGATAGAAACAATAGCTATATCTATGGAAGTGTTGCCCCCAAGCTTCCCGGAAGAACCGGGAGACCAGCAGAGCAGCAAAGGATAGAAAAGAAAGTATCAAAACAGACTCGTTCTTATCCAAAATCATCTTCTGTGCCTAAAACAAGAATGGTCTTTGCCCTGATGTTTGTTACGGCCATTTGCTTTGTTATCCTGTATCGTTTTTCTGTAATCACCGAGCTCAATTCCAGAATGGGAAAGCTTACAGCAGAGTATAATCAGCTAAGAGATGAGAACCGGATGCTGAAAGTTGATATTGAGACCAGTATTGATCTGGATCACGTAAAGCATATAGCTGAGACAAAGCTCAATATGCATAAACCGGATAAATATCAGTTGGTTTTGGTCAGTGTCCCCAAAAGCAACTACAGTGTCGTTTTAAATCATGAATATATTGATGAGACAACCCAAAAAGCTTCTCTTGTGGATAAGGTAATGAAAACGGTAAGAGCAGTCTTACCATAAAAACAATAATAAGAGACAAAAAACACAGCGAATGCTAATATATATTGAATTAGGAAATAAAAGAGGGGACTATAGATTGATATTCTGTTTCATTGTAAAATCAGTCAGTCGCCCTTTTTTTGCAGGTGAGTCAAGCTTGAAAGAAATCAAGAGATGCAACAGGAAAGGAAAGCCCATGCCGTTTATTTCATTAAAACTTTGCGATAAAGGAAGGGCATGATCATGAAAGGCGGTAGTTACAAAAACAGCAGGAAAAGCGTCATGAAAAAGACTGCGAAAAATAATAACTCTTCGCCCGAAAAAATCGGAGCCCCTGATAAGCCTAGCAGTATAAAGTTAAAGAAAAGAGAGTTTGTGATGTTGATTCTCTTTTCACTTGCGCTAGTTTTTCTTATCTATCGTCTGGGATTCATTCAATTTGTAAAAGGTGAGGAATACCAGGAAAAGGCATATCTTAACCAGACACAAAAAAGGCAGATCAATCCCAAAAGAGGGACTATTTATGACAGGAACGGTAAAGGCCTGGCAATAAGCGCTTCTGTTGATACAGTCGGGGTAAACCCCAGAGAACTCAGAGATGAGGTCAATGGAGATCAGACCAGACTTCTTGAGATTGCAAATGATCTGGCTGAACTTTTGGATATGGATTCTGAAACAATAATGAAAAAATTTAATATGAATTCCCGTTTTGAGTTCGTAAAAAGAAAAATTGACAGAGATACAGGTGCTCTTGTCAGAAAATACGTTATAGATGCTTCTCTCAAAAGCATTTATATAGATGAAGATTCCAAAAGGTATTATCCGAAGGGATCACTTGCGTCCCATGTCCTTGGTTTTACAGGGGACGACGACCAGGGGCTCAACGGCATCGAACATGTGCTCGAAAGTACCCTTAAGGGTGTTCCGGGAACGATACTCAACGAAGTTGATGTTTTGGGACGCCAGGTGAAATTTTCAAAGGAAAGGTATATTGACGCCATAGATGGTTACGATGTTTACCTTACTATAGACGAAACCATTCAATACCTTGCCGAAAAAGCTATTGACCAGGCTATATTGGATTATGATCTCAAAAGAGGAGCTACTGCCATAGTTATGGAACCAAACACGGGAGAGATCCTGGGTATGGCCTCAAAACCGGACTTTGATTGCAATGACCCCGATGCGCTGCCTGCAGGGATGATCGATGAAGACTGGGGAGGGTTTAATGATCCCGAAGACAGCAAGTACCTTTGGCAGACGGTATTCAGAAACAAAGCCGTAATGGATACATATGAGCCTGGCTCGGTATTCAAGGCCATAACGGCTTCGGCTGCGATAGAAGAGAATTTGGTGACAAGAGATACCCCTGAAATATGTAAGCCGATTTCACTGGCCGGTCACACCATAAATTGCTGGAGAAAAGGCGGCCATGGTCCGGAGGATTTTTTGCATGCCGTTTATAATTCCTGCAACCCCGTATTTGTTAAAACGGGACTAGATTTGGGTGTTGAGAAGTTCTACGAATATTTCACCATGTTCGGTTTTAGAGAAAAAACTGGAATAGAGCTTCTGGGCGAGCCTTCAGCAGAAGAGCTTAAAAAGGTCCAGCACACCGATCCTAAAGAAATCGACCTGGCTGTTTCTTCTTTCGGGCAGAGATTCCAGATAAGCCCTATTCAATTAATAACGGCATATTCTGCAATAGCTAACGGCGGAAATCTGATGAAACCGACTATTATTAAACAAATCAGCGATAGTGAAGGAAATATAATAAAAAAATTTGAGCCTCAGGTGGTAAGAAAAGTAATATCGGAGGATACCGCCCGTGAGGTTTGTTCAATTTTGGAAGGAGTCGTCTCGGAGGGAACAGGTAAAAATGCATATGTCGCTGGCTACCGCATCGGCGGTAAAACGGGAACATCCCAGACCCTGACCACCGAGATCGACGGACGCTACATAGTATCATTCATGGCATTCGCGCCTGCCGACAAACCCCGCATCTGTGTGCTCGTGGTTCTAGACCATCCTCAAAATGAAATGCACTTAAGATCCGGCGGCATACTAGCGGCTCCCGTGGCAGGCAGACTAACAGAAGAAATTTTGGAATATCTAAGGGTTGAAAGAGAATATACCGAAAAGGATAAAATAGAAATGACACAGGAGGTATATGTTCCAAATGTAACAGGGCTCACCCTTGCTCAGGCTGAGGAGAAGCTCAATGCATTCGGATTGAAATATATATTGGAAGGCAGTCAATCAGATCCCGATGCCATTATTTACAACCAGACCCCAAAAGCCGATTTCTCTATACCACAGAATTCGACAGTTATCCTTTACACAGATAAGGATCAGGCAGAACTGATTGTCTCAATGCCCGATTTGGCGAACAAGACGGTGGACGAAGCAATCACTGCCATGAAGAATGCCGGCCTGAATATCAGGATAAGAGGAA
>JAAYNO010000034.1 GCA_012520855.1 Clostridiaceae bacterium
AACGGTATGGACATAGCCATTCTGGATACATCTGCGGCATGCCATATGCCCGATGTGCTGGAGATGCCATACAGACCTAATATAATTGGTGCAGGTATGCCTGATGAATATGAGTTTACCTATCGCCTTGGCGGGCCTACCTGCCTTGCCGGTGATATCATCGGGGACTATTCATTCAGGCAGCCGCTCAAACCCGGTGATAAGCTGGTTTTCTGTGATATGGCACATTATACAATGGTTAAGAACAATATGTTCAATGGTGTCAATCTGCCGTCTATTGCAGTGTTCAATGAGAAGGATGGCATCAGGATCATAAGAAAGTTCGGGTACGAGGACTATAGATCCCGCTTGTCATAGTGACGGTTCGAAATTACTGAAAAAGTCCGGGTTTTGTCATTCTGAATGGAGCGAAGCAGAATGAAGAATCTTAAAACCCACATAATGAGCTAATAAGATTCTTCGCCTGGAACATACAAAGTATGTTCTTTGATCAGGAATGACAACTAAGACTCTGAAGGCATGTTTCCCCAATATAGTAATCGATATTCTCGGTCAGCCGGATTTCAAGGATCAGAAGGATTTTGCGAGCTATGCAATTGTTCCTGCCAAATTTATGTCCAAATACGAAATTACCGTGGGAGACGGCCAGGGCAACTTCAATCCCAACGGTGACTGCCTGCGCCAGCAGACCTTTATCTTCCTGGTCAAAGCCTATAATTTTAGAGATAGGTATATTTATGAATAAAAATATGTGGCATCAAGATTTATAATGAAATTGATTCAATGATTCAATGGTTTAAATTTCTTGGTTACTTTCATGTCTTGTACAAAAACTATGTCTGCAAGACGATTTTTTGCAGAATTAATTTTAGGAGGAAGACCATGAAAGTAAAGGATATTATGACCAAAGACATCACCTATATTAATCCTGACTCGAAAGTAGTTGAAGCAGCACAACTGATGCAGAAGCACAATGTGGGATCCATACCGGTTTGTGACCAATCTGGCGTTATTGGTATTGTGACCGATAGGGATATAATTGTCAGAAATATTGCCCACGGCAAGGATCCAAAAGAGACTCCGGTAAGGGATGTTATGACAGGTCAGGTCATTATGGCCTCGCCTGACATGGAAGTGGACGAGGTAGCAGGAATGATGGCCTCAAAACAGATCAGAAGGGTACCGGTCGTCGATAATAATATGATAGTCGGAATGGTTGCTTTAGGCGATATAGCAACCGATAAAAGGTTTAGCATGGAGGCTTCCGAAGCCCTGGCAGAGATATCCAAATAATCGAAGGAAGCAAGAAAACAGTTTTTGTTATCTTGCTTCCTTTTTTTACATATGATATCATAAAAAACACCTGTGTTAAAAATGCTATTACAGCTCTTTTAGTTCTTATTACATCAGAAAATCCCCGATTAATAAAACGGCAAGCAGAAGGAAAAGATATAAAAAATTTCTTTGTTTCCCGGGCAACCCGGCTATAGGTATATGAAATGGATCTCCAGTATAAAAATCTGTGTAAAAAACGTATTAAGCTTATATATAATCCAGTTTCGGGAGTCAATAAAGAGTCACCCGCCCAATTAACGAATGTAATAACAGAACTTCAAATGTGGAATTTCGACCCTGAGCTGCTTGTAACCGAAAAAGATACCGATTATGCAGCCGTCGTTCGTGATGCAGTTGAAAATGGGATCCGGCTGTTTGCGGTTTGCGGTGGTGACGGCACCGTATCATCGGTGGCGAGAGCTATATATGGTACCAAAGCCACTCTCGGGATTATTCCGACCGGAACACAAAATAATGTGGCAATGAGCTTAGGTTTACCAAACGGCATTAAAGAGGCTATAGCAATTTTGAGGACGGGAAGACTCATTAAAAGCGATATTGGCCTTGTAACTTGCGGGAATACTACGGTACCTTTTATTGAAATATGTTCGGTTGGGTTGTTTTCGGCACTTTTTGAATCGGGTGACGACATACAGCATGGTGATATATCGCGTATCGGAGATTTTTTGGCGACACTTACAACCTCGACCACGTCAAAGATTCGTCTGATATTGGATAAAAAGGAAGAGATAGAAGCTCCCGGTCATGTGGTTCTGGTTTCTAACATGCCCTATATAGGGCGCCGTTATCAGGTTGGTTCTAAGGATTCCTACAGAGATGGGCTTCTGGACGTTATCTTTTGTGCCGATATCCCAAAGCTGGATCTGATGGTAGGATATATATTGAAGCTGCCAGGGCTGAATGTCTCAGAAGATTCACGTATAAAGCGTTTTCAAGTGAAAAATGTGGTTATCGAAGCTCGTCCTGAAATGCCTGTGATGGCAGACGGTATAGCGCTGGAAAAGGACAAGGTGAAAATAGAGATACACCGTGGCGCTTTGTCAGTGATGGCAGGACCAATCAGGAGAAAAGGCAAAAAGGGTGAAAAATCTTTATGAGTAAGTATAAAAGGATTCCGAATGAAGCTATGAGCAAGCCAGATCTTAAAGTGCATTGGGTCTGGAAGAAAATCATCGATTTTGTAAGTAGTGTTCATTACATTTATTGGGTGATACTTATCACTCTTTTGCTGACTTTATCGGTTAAAGTAATTCCATCGGATATGTTGAGCCGTTTTTGGCAGAAAATAGTGGAATATAAATTATTGGTTGGCCTGATTTTAGTTTTTTGCTTTATCGCCATATCACTTGTATGGAAAAAAGGACAACAAATAGATGTTTGGGCATTCAAAATCATCAACGTACAGGACGACCATTCTCCATGGGTAGACAGGTTTATGCTTGCCAGCACACAATTAGGAAATGGAATTTTTGCTTTTATTTTGGCGTTTTTCTTCTATGTCAAAGCCGATGAACTGCTTGCTTATGAGGTGGTATTAGGTACTTTGACTCTATGGCTGGTTGTAGAACTGTTAAAGATCATGATTCGGCGCAAAAGACCGTTTAAAGGTTTGGAGGATATCCGCATTGTGGGTTCTAAAGCAAGGGGGCACTCCTTTCCCAGCGGACACACCAGCCAGGCATTTTTTATGGCAACATTGCTGTTTCAGCATTATAATTTCGGGCTGTTAAGCGGTTTGGCTTTGTATGCTTTAGCCCTTCTTGTAGGTATCACTCGAATATACTTAGGTATGCACTATCCCAGAGATGTACTCGGTGGTTCGATACTCGGAACAGCCTGGGGTCTTGTGGGAGCGATCGTTAACAGCTATATCCGGTAAAACAAAAGGGTATTGACATTGACGTAACGTAAAGGTGTAACATCTTTATGTAAGGAGTTGACGAAGATGGAGTACACAGTGCAAAAGCTCGGAAGATTGGCTGGAATAAGCGCCAGAACCATTAGATACTATGATGAGATCGGAATACTCAAGCCGGCAAGGATCAGCTCATCAGGGTATAGGATCTATGGACAGAAGGAAGTCGACCTGTTGCAGCAAATACTTTTTTACAGGGAATTGGGTGTGGATTTGGACAGCATTAAAAAAATCGTTACAGCTCCCTCTTTCGATGGCGCTAAAGCATTGCGTGAACACCATATTAAGCTTCTTGCAAAAAGAGAGCAATTGGATATATTGATCAAAAATGTTGAAAAGACAATTGCCTTAACAGAAGGGAGAATAGAAATGACGGACAGTGAAAAGTTTGAAGGCTTTAAACAAAAATTGATCGAGGAAAATGAAGCAAAGTACGGGAAAGAGATTAAGGAAAAGTACGGAGATGATGTAATTGACAAATCAAACGCTTATCTTAATAATATGAGCAAAGAAGACTTTGACAGAATGAACAGCTTGTCGGAGCAGGTTCTGGAAACGTTAGCCGAAGCGGTAAAGACCGGTGATCCGTCAGGACCTCTTGGTCAGAAAGCGGCCGATCTTCATAAGCAGTGGATTAGTCTGTGCTGGGGGCATTATAATAAGGAAGCCCATGCAAATCTGGCTCAAATGTATGTAGATGATGAAAGATTCACAGCCTACTATGACAAGGTCCAGCCCGGCGCGGCGGTTTTTCTGAGAGATGCAGTCAAAATCTATACCAGTAAGTAATAGAAGATTGTGAAACAGTGACTGAAGTGGCAAACCATATTACTTATTTGTCATTCTGAGCGCAGCGAAGAATCTGTCAAAATGCGCCCCGGTATATTCCGGGGTTTTTTATGGTCTGTAGGCCTTAAATATTGTATAATATAAAAAAATATCTTAATTTATAAAGGACGATGCTAAAAAGATGAGTAAGTTATTACGTGCTTGTGATTCCTGCCGCAACAAGCTGTGCGCCAAACAGATCTCCATATTCTCGTCGCTGGATGGTCAACAGCTTACGCAGATTGCTGATCTGATCATACATAAAAGTTTTAAAAAAGGTGAACTCTTGATTTTTGAGGGCGAAACCATGAATAGCCTTTTTATTATCAATAAAGGCCAGACTAAGGCATTCAGAAATACTCAGGAAGGTCGTGAACAAATCCTGCATTTGTTTTCAGAAGGTGACTTTTTCGGGGAAAGGAACCTGCTGCGCGATCAGGTCTCCAATTACAGTGTTGAAGCTTTGGAAGAGACTCATGTCTGTTTAATACATAAGCATGATTTCCAGATACTGGTTAGAAATCATCCTGATATAGCATTGAAAGTAATGGAAGAATTGTGCCGTCGTCTGGATCGCCTCGAAAATACTGTTGAAACAATGGGAACCCGAACTGTTGAAGCCCGTGTTTCTTCAGTATTATTGGAGTTTGCAGATAAATATGGAAAGCCGCATCCTGAAGGAATCATGATTGAGCTCCCGCTGAACAGGGAGGGCATCGCAAACTATATAGGTCTTACCAGGGAAACTGTAAGCAGAAAAATGAGTCTTTTACAGGATGAAGGTGTCATAGAGATGAATGGCAATAAGAAGGTCCTGCTTTTGAACCGCTCAGCTCTTGAACATTTAGCAGAGTAAGTTTCTAAAAACATAATTCCTTAAAAATAAAGATATTTGCATATCATGTCCAAAATTATTCCAAAATCATGCGCAACGTCACATTTTTTTATTAATTTCCGTCGTATCATAAAAATAAGCTAATTCGATAGCTTAATCATATTGATTACATGGTTATAAACATGGGGATTTATAAAATAAAGAAAACATATTCTGACTAATAATATTTAAATTTAGCCAGAATAGGTTAATGCAATACTTTGAAGGATGATGGGAATGAGCAAAATCCTGGATTTGACTAAATCTGTTTATGAGCTGATCAAAGAATATCCGGAAATTGCTGAGATCATGAAAAATCTTGGCTTTGAAAGCATCACCAATCCGGCGATGCTCAATACCGCAGGCAGGATAATGACTATTCCCAAGGGAGCGGTAATGAAGAAAATCGACATGGGACTTATCGAGAAAGAATTTGAAGCCCAGGGCTTTGAAATTATTAATAAGGAGGGAGTATGATATGAGTGAAATCATCAATAACCGTGAACACAGGCAAAAGATACTGAAGGAAATAATCATGGATCTTCACAATGGAAAGCCTATGGAAGAAGTAAAGGCGAAGTTCGAAAAATTGATACAGGGCGTTTCCACAGCTGAAATCTCAGAAATGGAGGCTGCTCTGATTGCTGAAGGGATGCCTGTCGAGGAGATCCAAAGGCTTTGTGATGTTCACGCGGCAGTATTCAAAGGCTCCATAGAAGATATCCATAGGGTAAAAAAGCCAGAGGAAACACCGGGTCATCCGATTCATACTTTTCTGCAGGAAAACAGAGCTATCGAAGAACTTATCGGTAAAATAAAGATAGATCTGGATGCGTATAGAACCGATCCTTCAAAGAAAAATGCAAAGAGTATCGAAGAAGGATTTAAGAATCTTATAGAGATAGATAAACACTACCTCAGAAAAGAAAATCTTTTGTTCCCCTATATGGAGAAATACGGAATAACTGCTCCTCCAAAAGTTATGTGGGGAGTAGATGATGAAATACGCGCGGAGATTAAGGAGGTCGTAAAGCTTCTTGATGATCCAAAGAATCCGGACAAGGATCTAATCCTATCAAAGGCTGCAAGCGCTTTGGACAGAGTTAATGAAATGATTTTCAAAGAGGAAAATATCTTATTCCCATTGGTGGCTGATACCTTGACTGAGGATGAATGGATGCAGATTCAAAAAGAAAGCAAGGAATTCGGATACACTTTATATAAGCCGACTGAAAAATGGAAGCCAGAAAGAATCGATATTGTAGAAAAGGTTAAAGAAGAAGGCGAGGAGCCTTCCAATGACGGATATATTGAATTTGACGCAGGGGTGATGTCACCTGAAGAAATCAACGCGGTATTGAACACGGTTCCTTTTGATATGACTTTTGTGGACAAGGATGGAGCAGTCAAGTACTTTACAATGGGAAAAGAAAGAATCTTTGCCAGACCCAAAACTGTTCTTGGACGACAGGTGCAGAACTGTCATCCTCCGGCCAGCATGCATGTAGTTGAAAGAATAGTCGAGGATCTGAAATCAGGTAAGAAAGACCATGAGGATTTTTGGATTCGAATGGGTCCACGTTATGTCCTTATCAGGTACTTCGCGGTAAGAAATGCAAAAGGCGAATATTTAGGTGTTATTGAGGTTACTCAGGACATTAAGCCGATACAGGAGATAACAGGAGAAAAGAGACTCATGTCAGATTAGAAGTTAAAAGTAAGAGATTGGAAGTAAGAGAGAATACCTCTTGCTTCCAGTCTCCAATATATAAGGATGTGGCACATGTTCATTGTACCCGCTGTGATCAATAAAACATCACCTTGTCATTTAGAATGGAGCAAACGAAACAACACGCAAAAGCATGTTGTTGTAAAAATCAAAAGATTCTTCGCTTCGCTCAGAATGACTGTTTGGCAGTATAATATCGGACATTTTTTTTGGTCAGACGCGTCAGTATTCGCAATTTAGGTTCTTGATTTGGTTATATTTCTGCCGAAAATCAAGCTAACCACAAAAAGGCCAATAAATATATAGAATAGAATTTTAGCAATACCAAACGACAAGTTAGCAATGAGACCGAAACCAAACAAGCCCGCTATTAATGCAAGTACAAAGAATGTAATAGCCCATTTGATCATTTTGATTCCTCCTGATAAAAAAAGTCTGTTTATATTTTAGCGTTTTTCATTGTTTCTTATTCTTGTTTCGTAAAATGGAATCTTTTTTCAAAACGGTTTTATTTTCGGATTTTGTTAAAAATAAGCAGGCAAAGGTAATCCAAGGATTTTTAAGATTTTGAAATTCCTTGACTAATCAGCTTTAATTCGTATTGCGCAGGAGATTAATCTAAGGTATAATTATGACCATGTAATAATTAAATGGTTAACCTTTTAACAATTGTTTATATAACCGGATTACAATCTTAATCATTCTACGAGGTGAAAAAATGGCAACTTTTGAAAAAGTGAACGATCTTCACATGAGAAAAGAACGTCTGAAACTGGGCGGAGGAGAAAAAAGGATATCCAGACAGCACGAGGCGGGCAAGAAGACCGCAAGGGAGAGGCTTAATCTACTTTTTGATGAAGGCAGCTTTGTGGAAATCGATGCTTTCGTTGAAACAAGGGGTATTGATTTTGAGATGCAGAACAAAAAAATTCCAGGCGACGGAGTGGTAACCGGTTATGGTACTATCGACGGGCGTCTGGTTTTTGTTTCATCCCAGGATTTTACTGTGATCGGTGGTTCCCTTGGCGAAATGCATGCTAAGAAAATCACTAAGGCGATGGATATGGCAATGAAAATGGGAGCGCCGTTTATAAGCATCAACGACTCCGGCGGGGCAAGGATCGAGGAAGGCATCGACGCTTTGGGCGGATTTGGTGATATCTTTTTTAGAAACACTCTTGCATCAGGAGTAATTCCTCAGATTTCGGTGATTTTGGGTCCATGCGCAGGAGGTGCGGTTTATTCTCCCGCAATTACAGACTTTGTTTTTATGGTTGATAAAACAAGCCATATGTTTATAACAGGGCC
>JAAYNO010000217.1 GCA_012520855.1 Clostridiaceae bacterium
CTCAATGCTTTTAACTGAAGGTTGGGACTGTCCGCCTGTGGATTGCATTGTTGTATTAAGACCTACAAAGGTGCGTTCGCTATATCAGCAAATGGTAGGTCGTGGTATGAGAACAGCTCCAAACAAGAACGAGTTACTTCTTTTAGATTTTCTTTGGATGACAGAAAGGCACGATCTTTGCAGACCATCTGCTTTGATTTCTAAAGACGCTGACATTGCTAAACGGATTGATAAAAAGATGATGGATAGAGAAGCTGGTATTGATTTACTTGCTGCTGAGGTTGAAGCGAACAGAGATGCTATTCAAGAAAGAGAAGACTCTCTGGCACGTGAGCTTGCTGCTATGCGAAACAAACAAAGAAAACTGGTCGATCCTATTCAGTATGCATTTTCTATTGAAGCGGAGGATTTGGCGAACTACGAGCCCATATTTGCATGGGAACAAGGGCCTGCAACAGCAAAACAAATTCAGTTCCTTGAAAAGAACGGTATCTATGCTGAATCAATAGCAAACTGTGGTATGGCAAGTCTCATGATAGACAGGATCATAAACCGAATGAACGCAGGCTTGTCAACTCCTCGGCATATCAGGTGTCTTGAAAGATACGGCTTTAGGCACGTGGGTACTTGGACTTTTGAGGCTGCTAGCAAGATGATTACAAGAATAGCAAACAACGGGTGGATGCTACCGTATGGAATCGATGCGGTTAGTTATCAGCCCTAGGAGGCAGTCATGGAAAAAGATAATATTTTAGAAGCGTTAAAGTACATAGATGTTGCAACGCTTGATTACCAAGAATGGATCAATGTCGGCATGGCACTTAAAAATGAAGGTTACGACTGTTCTGTATGGGATAGTTGGTCGCAAAATGATAAGCGATATAAAGCAGGTGAGTGCCAAAGAAAATGGGCCACGTTTGGCGGTAGTAGTAATCCGATCACTGGTGCGACTATCGTTCAAATGGCCCAGAACAAGGGCTTTGTGGGCTTCACGTTTGAAGGTGACGGCTGCATGGAATGGGACGATGTTATCGAGTATGACGGTAATGGAGCTACCTATGAAGTGCCAGTTACATTATCACCAGCAGAGCAGTTAAAAATTTATTTAGAAACACTGTTCAAGCCAGATGAGCTTGTCGGCTATGTAACAAACGATGTGTGGCAAGACACCGAAGGAAAATGGATGCCCTCGAAAGGGGTGTGGGATAGAACAGCCAAACAACTCATTGATGAAATAGATACACATCCAGATGACTTGGGTGCTGTGATTGGCGATTGGAAACCAGAGTGCGGTGCGTGGATACGGTTTAATCCACTGGATGGAACTGGTGTAAAAAACGAGAATGTTACTCGGTTTGCATATGCACTAGTTGAATCGGACGACATGTCAATATCTGAGCAGGAGGCAATTTACAGGAAGCTTGAACTGCCGATTGCAACACTAACATACTCTGGCGGGAAAAGCCTTCATGCGATTGTAAGAATTGACGCTGAAGACTATGACGAGTATCGCAAGCGTGTGGCGTTTCTTTATGATTTTTTAGAGAAAAACGGTCTCAAAGTAGATAAGCAAAACAGAAATCCATCAAGGCTGTCAAGAATGCCAGGCGTTACAAGAAATGGTCAAATGCAAACTTTAATTACAACGAATATAGGTAGGAAGAGTTATGTCGACTGGCTGGATTTCGTTGAGGGTGCGTCTGACGAACTTCCTAGCTTTACATGTCTCGCTGATGTTTATTACAGTCCGCCAAAAGTGCCAGACGAGTTAATACAGGGTGTGCTTCGCTGCGGACATAAGATGCTGATCTCAGGATCGTCTAAAGCAGGCAAATCATTTTTATTAATGGAACTGGCTATAGCGTTATCGGAAGGGGTGGACTGGCTGGATTTCTTTTGTAAAAAATCACGTGTGTTATATGTCAATCTCGAAATTGATGCTGCATCGTGTATAAATCGGTTTGTCGAGATCTATAAGGCACTTAAGTTTACTCCAAGACACGTAGACGACATTGTGTTGTGGAATTTAAGAGGACATGCAGTGCCATTGGATAAACTAGTGCCAAAACTCCTACGGCGTATGTCGAATCAGCATTTTGATGCAATCATTATTGATCCTATTTATAAAGTAATAACGGGCGATGAAAACAATGCTTCAGAGATGGGTGCGTTCTGTAATCAGTTCGACAAAATTTGCAACGAGACGGGCTGTGCAACTATTTACTGCCATCACCACTCGAAGGGAGCACAGGGCTCAAAGAAGGCGATGTTTAGAGCTTCAGGGAGCGGTGTTTTTGCTCGTGATCCCGATGCACAACTAGACATGATACAGCTTGAAACGGACAGTGCTTTTATGAATTCCTATGCAGATAAATTAACAGATACTGCTTGGCGGTTAGAGTGTTCGCTTAGAGAGTTTGCTAACTTTCAACCACGTAATTTTTGGTTTAGATATCCTATTCATGTGGTTGATAAGACGGGAACACTGGATAAGCTGTACAGCGAAGGTGATCCAAAAAATAACCTGAAGGCCAGTGGAAAGCGGAAGCAAACACCTGAATCAAGAAAAGAGGAATTTGA
>JAAYNO010000218.1 GCA_012520855.1 Clostridiaceae bacterium
ACCCAATTATTAGACTTGCTTCATGGAGCGAAATACTATATAATTAGCCTTGCCGTGCTAGACGGGGAGGTAGCGGTGCCCTGTATCCGCAACCCGCTATAGCGGAGTCGAATTCCTGTCTGAGGCTTTCAAGTGTAAAGTCAGTTATGCTGCAAGGTACAATGAAGATTGGGTCTTGCGCAATTCAGAACTGTGAACCCCGTCAGGTCCGGAAGGAAGCAGCGGTAAGCGGATCCTCTGGGTGTGCCGCAAGTCAGCCTGATTTGAGTATGCTGCGCATGGTACGTTTGTATTTGTCTGTCGAGGACAGGTGCACGGTTTTATATGTAAAAAACGAGGTTAACCCTCGTTTTTTTATTAATGAGTAGAAGGGACGGTCCTTTTCACTCATTCTTGCGAAGTCATGTCTTTATTGATAAACTGTTAATACAGCTTAATCTGATGCTTATGACAGTAAAATAGTATTTACTCTGAAGGAATGATAGTTATGGCACATATGGCTTTATATCGAAAGTGGAGACCAATGACATTTGATGAGGTGGTAGAGCAGCGTCATATTGTGACAACTTTAAAAAACAGTATAAAAAATAATACTGTAAACCATGCATATCTTTTTTGCGGAACAAGGGGCACAGGCAAAACCACATTAGCCAAGATATTCGCCAGAGCCATAAATTGTCTTGAACCGGTTGACGGAAGCCCCTGCAATAAATGCACATGTTGTACAGGAATACTGGATGGCTCCATAATTGATGTAATAGAAATAGATGCAGCTTCCAATAACGGCGTCGATGATGTGCGTGAAATCAAAGAAGCGATAATGTATGTTCCAGCGGTCACACGTTATAAAGTTTACATTATAGATGAGGTCCATATGCTTTCTACGGGCGCATTTAACGCTCTTTTAAAAACCCTGGAGGAACCGCCTGAAAATGTGGTTTTCATTCTTGCGACAACTGAACCCCAAAAGCTTCCGGCAACGATATTATCCAGATGTCAGCGTTTCGACTTTAAACGGATCACCTTATCGGGGCTGGAAGAAAGATTGAAAATCATTGCTGAGAATTGCAGTGTATCAGTCGAGAACAGCGCGATACAGTTAATTGCAAGGCTTTCTGAGGGCGGTATGAGAGATGCCATCAGTCTGCTTGACCAGTGTATTGCTCAGGGTAAAACAGAAATAACACACCAGGATGTTGTGAACATCTCAGGCTTGTCAGCATATGAAGCTGTCGATACCTTTGCCCGTGCTATAGTTGACAAAAATGCCCCTGTCGCACTCAATGCAATAAAAGAGGCAATGGATCAGGGTCGTGACCTCAAACCGTTTTGCAGTCAGCTAATTGAATGGTTCAGAAACCTTATGCTTATTAAATCAGGAGGTCAGGCTCTTAATCTTGTAAGTCTCAGCGACGAAGAAGTAAAGCCTATAAAAGAAGCGGCAGAAATATTATCTCTCGACGAAACATTGTCTGTGATCAAAGAACTGTCTGAAACCGAAAACCGCCTGAAATGGTCCGAAAATCAAAGAATAATCATGGAAGTTTCAGCAGTCAGGCTCTGTTCATATGGTGCAGTAAGCAATGATAATAGCAATTTGGCTGATTTAGAAGCCCGCATAGGATACCTGGAGCGAAAACTATCACAAATGACAAATGCAGATAATGGCAGGGTTTCGTCTGTCGGCAATAGCCAGGCAGCAGATAAGTCTCCAAAGGTCACAAAGACAGCAGGCGAGGAAAATATTCTAACAGCTAAAGCTATTGATACGAGCATTGCCGGCAACAATGAGCTAAAGCAGTGGCCTGAGATTATTGAAAAGATCCGCTCTATGAAAAAAATGAAGGTATATGCATATTTGCTTGATACAAGATGCTTTCTGTCAGCAGATGGAACCGCCAATGTGGTCATACCGGGGGATGACGCGTTAAAAAAGACTGTTCTGAGCCGGAATGAAAGTATAAACGTAATAACTGAAGCAATACGGGATACGTTGAAGATCCCGGTGAATGTTAAAATTATTGATGAAAAAAAACTGAGTGATCTTCCGGTTAACAGCAATGACGACCCTTTGCTGGAAAAAATCAAGCAAATAGCTTCAGAAAATGATATCCCTTTGAAAATCGAGGAATGACAAAAAGCGGGAACAGCAATGCTGTTTCCCGCTTTTTTAACCCAAAGGTGTAAATATTATGTCAAAACAAAGATGTATACAATGATGCAAACAATGATGCGGCCCATGATGCAGCCTATGCTGTGAATCAAATTGGATCTCTTGATGCAGCCCACGATGTCGTCTTAGATGTGGCCCCTGATGTCGCCCTGTTGAAGTGCTGTTATCAATCTGCATATCCGTTGCAAATCTCTTACGTGCATATGCCTTGCGCATTAACTTTATTGCATGAATCCTGTCCAATCCCGGGTTATATTGAAGAAGCCTTTTGCTGCTAAGCTCTTTCGTTACAAACATATGATCGGTGGGTTGGTACATAGATTCTTTCTTATGTTTGGCATATTTACCGCCCCTAAAGTTTAATACCTGATGATTTCTATATCTATGACAACAGCATTATGTCTTAAGACAATTATATAATAATTCTTTTTATATATTTTTTCGATGGAATTACTCAGGAAAATACCCTGAAAAATAAAAACAATATGCAATAAGCAGCGGGAAATGTCGAAAAAAGATATGTATTTAATCCAATAATGAGTATATTCATGGTTAAAATTTTAAATTTTTATTAATTGATTATGATTTATTCTTGACAAGAGGCTATATTAATTGGTATATTGAATCAGTTAGGTGGTATTCATATCTGAGATATTTCCCGAAAATGTATTTGTAAATGGAATTTGAATAAATATGATATTGTTTATACTTTCAAACATTGCGCTTGACACAGAGGGCAGTGTGATTAACCGGATTAGAATTTAATATGAATATCTTTTGTTCTATTTTTTCATGGAATTTATTATAAAAGATTGCACAAGGCGGTGTATTATGAAAGACAGGTCTATCCTTGAGGCTAAATCTCTAAAAGATCTAAGGTATATTGCGAGTATGCTGGGATTTAAAAGCCTTACCAAGTACAGAAAAGCAGACCTAATCGATTTGATCGTTAATGTAGGAGATGTTCCCGAAGGGAAAGCGGAAAAGAGCGATGCTAAGGTTAAAAGTTCTAAGGATAATAAAAAATCCAAAGAGATTTCGACGGATCTTAAAGCAGCCTCAAATACCGGAACACTTCAGGAAACTGATGCTTCTGATAAAGAAGAAAAACCGGTTGAAGAGAAAAAAAGGAGAGGAAGGCCCAAAGCTGCGGCAAAAAAAGCAGTTGAGGAAAAGCCCGAACAGGATATTACCGAAGAAGAGGGTAAGCCACAAACAAAGGCTCGCCGCGGGCGTCCTAGAAAGACAGATGAAAAGCCTTCGGAAAAACTTATGCAAGAGGGGGAAGGAACAGAAGCAGCGCCTATCCCGAAAGCAGGGGCAATTGATAAAAAAGAGTCCGAAGGATCCGATGAAGTTCCGGCCAGTAAAGAAATCAAGGAAGGATCTTCTCCTGAAGAAATCAAGACACCTGATGAAAAACCAACATCAAGAAAGCTCCATACAAAGCATATAATCATAAAAGGCACTACCATAGAGAACCAAGAGCCAAAAACTGAAGCTCAGGATTCTACTGTTATGGAACCTTCTGCTGAACCTCAAGATGAAATAAAGACCGAGGAATCTTCAAAGGAAGCGGATTTAGATAAAGGTGAAAGTAACGGGGAGTTAGACAGCAAATCATATAAATTTGTTAAGAGTAAGGATCTTTCCCGTTTAGAAAGCGAAAACCCCGTTACCGGCATTCTGGAAGTATTGCCGGATGGCTATGGTTTTTTGAGAGGTCATAATTATCTGTCTGGTCCGAGAGATATTTATGTTTCTCCCTCACAAATCCGCAGATTTAACCTCAAAACAGGTGATAGGATCGTGGGTAAGGGCAGGATCCAAAAAGAAGGAGAAAAATTCCAGGCTCTTTTGTTTGTTTCATCTGTTAATGGGGATTCCCCGGAGGTAGCTCAAAAAAGAAAGCCATTTGAGCAATTAACGCCAATTTATCCTGATGAACGTATCACACTCGAATCGGACTCCAAGGAATTGTCTACCCGGTTAATAGATTTGATAGCCCCGATTGGAAAAGGTCAGCGCGGCCTTATTGTGTCACCTCCAAAAGCCGGTAAAACAATATTGCTGAAAAAAATCGCGAATGCGATCACTTCTAAGCATCCTGAAATAGAAGTAATTGTTCTTTTAATAGATGAGCGTCCTGAAGAGGTTACCGACATGCAGCGCTCAATAAAAGGTGATGTAATTTACTCAACCTTTGACGAGTTGCCTGAGCACCACATAAAAGTAGCGGAAATTGTTCTGGACAGAGCGCAGCGTTTGGTAGAGCATAAAAAGGATGTGATCATACTCTTAGATAGTATCACACGTTTAGCACGGGCATACAACCTTACTATCCCGCCCACGGGCAGAACCTTATCCGGCGGACTTGATCCGGGAGCTCTTCATAAACCAAAGCGTTTCTTTGGTGCGGCACGTAATATTGAAAATGGAGGCAGCCTTACTATAATAGCTACAGCACTGATTGATACCGGCAGCCGTATGGATGATGTGATCTATGAAGAATTCAAAGGAACAGGTAATCTGGAGCTTCATTTAGACAGAAAGCTTTCAGAAAAGCGTATCTTCCCAGCGATAGATATTAATCGTTCCGGTACCAGAAGAGAGGAGCTTTTGCTTTCACAGAAGGAGCTTGATGGAATATGGACGATTCGGAAGGCTATGAGTAATGTGGGAACTGCAGATGTTACTGAAATGATTATAAACAGGCTTATGAATACCAAAACCAACGCCGAATTTGTCAATGGTATAAATACTGCTCTTTCCCAGCGTGACAAAAACAATTTCGATATTATTTACAAGTAAAAGTGCACAAAATTAATATTGACAAAAATAGTTATTGATGATATTTTATTGTTTAATAAATTATAAACCTGTGAACAAGAGAAGTAGGAATTGATACTCATACAAAGAGAGTCGCATGGTGGTGCGAGTGCGATTATGAAATAATTTCCGAATGGACTTGTGAGGGAAGCCCGAAATCTGAGGAAAGTAGGCGTTTACGGGGACCCTGCCCGTTATCAGTTGGGTGTATATGATTGTATACAATATGAGTGGGTGTATTTGCACCAAACAGGGTGGTACCGCAGAAGCTAAGCTTTTGTCCCTTTCAGGGATAAAGGCTTTTTTTATTTCGGTATCCGGGCGGGCTATTACATGACATCATGGGAATATCCGCTGTCCGTTGCCAAAGGGTTGCATATGATTGTATGCAAAATTTGAGTGGGTAAATTTTACCAATTAGGGTGGTACCGCAGAAGTATAACTTTTGTCCCTTACCAGGGATAAAAGTTTTTTTATTTTTAAAAAAGAATTGGAGGAAAAGGTATGATCATACCGGATTATGAAATTATCAGTATTTTGGCGAAGGAATACGACATGATCCCTATCAAAAAGGAGATCCATGCTGATGTTATTACACCGATAATGATTCTCAGGAAGATCTCAGCAATAAGCAGGAACTATTTCCTGCTTGAGAGTGTGGAAGCCGGAACTCAATGGGGCAGATATTCGTTTCTGGGTCATGACCCGGTTATGCGCATTTATGGCAGGGAGCAAAGAATCATAATTGAGAATGAAGGAAGAACGGAGGAAGTTTTTACAGACAAACCGTACGATATACTACGGAGAATCCAGCAAAGATACCGGGCACCAGAAATACCAGGCATGCCGCCGTTCACTGGTGGCTTTGTCGGGTATTTTTCCTATGCCATGCTTAGCCTTGCTGAGCAGAGCCTTAAAATAAAGTGCGGTGAGTTCAATGATTTTGAACTTATGCTGTTTGATAAAGTAATCGTATATGACCACCTGAAACAGAAAATAAGTGTTGTGGTGAATATGTTGACCGAAAATGGGACCGAAAACTACGACAAAGCAATCAACGATATAGACAGGATAATAGGACTTATTACTGATACACGGAAGCTGCCTTCCGCAAAGAGCGATAAAAACGTCGATTTCAAATGCAATGTCAGCAAGGAAGAATACTGCCGGCTTGTAGAAAAAACCAAAGAATATATCAGGGAGGGCGATATATTCCAGGCAGTTATCTCACGACAGTTCACAGCCCCATATAAAAGCAGTCTTATAAATGCATATCGGGTTTTAAGAACAACTAATCCTTCCCCCTATATGGTTTACATCAGTATGGATGATACTGAGATAATGTGCTCATCCCCTGAAACGCTTATACAGCTTCGCAAAGGCAGACTGACTACTTTTCCGGTAGCAGGCTCAAGGCCAAGAGGTTCTACCGAACAGGAGGATAAAAGCCTTGAAAGAGAATTACTCTCCGATGAGAAAGAACTGGCAGAGCATAACATGCTGGTTGATCTGGGCAGAAATGACCTCGGCAAAATCTCGCGGTTTTCTTCGGTTGAAGTGACTGAATATATAAAGGTTCACAAATACTCAACCATCATGCATATCTGTTCCAGAGTGGAAGGCGACATAAGGCCGGACTGTGACGGATTCAGCGCTATTGAGGCTATTCTGCCGGCGGGGACATTGTCCGGAGCTCCAAAAATCAGGGCATGTGAAATAATAGATGAGCTTGAAAGCGAGCCCCGGGGTATTTACGGCGGAGCGCTGGGCTATTTTGATTTCACCGGAAATATGGATACCTGTATCGCCATCCGTATGGCTGTCAAAAAAGACAATACAGTGTATGTTCAGGCAGGCGGCGGTATCGTTGCCGACAGCATTCCCGAGAGGGAATATGAGGAATCGGGCAATAAGGCGCTTGCTGTAATGAACGCAATATGTAAAGCGGCGGAGGTGGATGACCTGTGATATTGATAATCGATAATTACGACAGCTTTACTTATAATCTGGTCCAACTTACGGGACAAATAAATCCTGACATTAAGGTGGTTCGCAATGATGCCATTACCGTTGACGAGGTTATAAGCCTTAATCCAACTCATATAATTCTTTCGCCCGGGCCTGGCAGACCTGATAAAGCAGGTATTTGTGAAGAGCTGATCCGAAGACTTGCAGGCATGATCCCGATTCTGGGAGTATGCCTGGGCCATCAGGCCATATGCGAGGTGTACGGAGCTGAGATATCCTATGCCGACAAGCTTATGCATGGCAAGAGATCCACGATTTACATTGATACTTCCTGTCCTCTGTTTCACGGGCTTCCGGACAAAATCGAGGCAGCCCGATACCATTCCCTGGCTGCAAAAAGGGAAAAATTGCCTAAGAACCTGGTGATCACAGGCCTTGATAAAGTAGGAGAGATCATGGCTGTAAGCCACAGACATCATAGTGTTTACGGTGTCCAATTCCATCCTGAATCGGTCATGACGCCTTTAGGCCGTGTAATAATTAAAAATTTCCTGGGAGGAGAAGAAAAATGATCAAGAATGCGATCAATGATGTTATAAACGGAAAAAATCTCGATTTTGACTATGCTAAAGCTATAATGAGTGCGATAATGGACGGCACGGCTACCCAGGTGCAGATAGGAGCCTTGCTGACAGGACTTCGGATGAAGGGTGAAACGGTGGAGGAAATCACAGCATGCGCCGCCGTGATGCGCGAAAAAGCAAATAAAGTAAATCCTGCCCGTGATGTGGTTGATATTGTGGGAACAGGAGGAGATTGCACTAATACATTCAATATATCCACCACATCCGCCTTTGTAACAGCCGCGGGAGGTGTTCCGGTAGCCAAACACGGAAACAGAGGAATATCCAGTAAAAGCGGCGCTGCCGATGTTCTGGAATGTCTGGGGATCAACCTTAACTTGACCCCAGAGCAAAATGAGAGAATACTCAAAGAATGTGATATTTGTTTCATGTTTGCTCCTCTTTACCATACCTCGATGAAATATGCCGCACCTGTGCGAAAAGAACTGGGTATCCGGACAATTTTCAATATACTAGGCCCCTTGGCTAATCCAGCAGGAGCATCAATGCAATTGATGGGTGTTTATGACCGCAAGCTTATTGAGCCTTTGGCTCAGGTGCTGTCAAATCTGGGGGTTGCAAGAGGCATGGTTGTAAGCGGCGGCAGTGAAGGGATGGATGAAGTTACTCTGACCGGCGAAACCTATGTGTGCGAAATCCGTAACGGGAAGCTTTACTCATATGTCATCACTCCCGAGCAATTTGGGTTTAAAAGATGCAGACTTGAAAACTTATGCGGAGGGAGCCCAGAGAAGAATGCCCAAATAACAATGAGCATATTGAAAGGCGAAGAGCATGGATCAAAGCGGGATGTGGTCATTCTTAATTCGGCGATGGCTATTTATTTGGGCCTGGACAATCGTACAGTACCAGATTGCGTTGAAATGGCCCGGGATATAATAGACAGCGGGAAAGCCCTGAAAAAGCTTGAAGAATTCCGTCGGTTGACCAATGAGGTAGTATTATGATCCTTGAAAAAATCGTTGCCGCCACCAGAACAAGAGTTGAGAGAATGAAAGAATTACTGCCTCTTGAGAAAATCAAGGAAAAAGCATTCAGTTCGGATACCACAACAGACTTTTCTTTT
The DNA here is from genome assembly GCA_012520855.1 of Clostridiaceae bacterium. Taxonomy (GTDB): domain Bacteria; phylum Bacillota; class Clostridia; order DSM-8532; family DSM-8532; genus DTU059. The sequence continues at coordinate 8,681 of JAAYNO010000218.1, forward strand.
GAGAAAGCATTAAGGAAAAAGGATATCAGCTTCATATGTGAAGTGAAAAGGGCATCTCCGTCAAAGGGTATGATCACCGAGGATTTTCCGTATCTCAAGATAGCCGAAGAATATGAAAATGCGGGTGCAGACGCCCTATCGGTGCTGACCGAGCCTAAGTATTTTAAAGGCGGAAACAAATATTTGGCCGAAATCAAAGATAAGGTGTCAATACCTGTACTGCGAAAGGATTTTATAATCGATCCATACCAGATTTACGAATCAAAAGTTCTCGGAGCTTCGGCTATTCTTCTGATTTGCGCGCTGCTGGACACCAGGACACTTAGCAAATACCTGTCAATATGTCATGAACTTGGGTTGTCTGCATTGGTGGAAGCACACAATGAAGCTGAAGTTGAATCCGCCTTGGAGACAAATGTTCGAATTATTGGCATCAACAACCGCAATCTAAATAATTTCTCGGTTGATATATCCAACAGTATAAGGTTAAGGGATATGGTTCCTGATAACATTGTTTTTGTATCCGAGAGCGGCATAAAAACACCGGAAGACGTTGAAATGATGAGAAAGGCAAAAGTAGATGGTGTTCTTATTGGTGAAACGCTCATGAGAAGCCTCGATAAAAAGCATATGCTTGAATATTTACGAGGTAATAGCTATGACAAAAATTAAAATATGCGGGCTTACAAGGGAAGAGGATATAAATTCTGTGAACCGGTGGCTTCCAGATTATGCTGGTTTTGTATTCTGCAAGAGCCGCCGGCAGGTCGAACCAAAGCAGGTTGGTAAACTGAGAAAAATGCTTGATGAGCGGATTAAGCCGGTAGGTGTATTTGTCAACGCTTCAATAGAATTTATCGAAAAGCTGTACTGTGAAGGTGTAATAGACCTGGCGCAGCTGCACGGCGATGAAAGCTCTGATTACATTTCCGAACTCAAAAACCGCATTGCTTGTCCTGTAATCAAAGCAGTACGGGTAAAAAGCACCGAGCAGATTCTGCGATATGAAAAGTGCCCGTGTGACATATTGCTGCTTGATTCATATGTTGAAGGGATTTACGGCGGAAGCGGAAAAACTTTTAATCATTTATTTGTACCAAAGTTAGATAAAAAAGAATTTTTTATCGCGGGAGGGCTGAACAGCGAAAATATAGAACAAGCCATAAGGATGCTTAAACCTTATGGTGTTGATGTAAGCAGTGGTGTGGAATCAAATGGAGTTAAAGATGACGGGAAGATATCAAGGATCATCCAATTAGTCAGAAGTTTGCATGTAAAGACATAATTAATCCAGTCTGACTACACTGCCCTTTTGCTTTATCTCAGACCAAAAATTTGCGTCAACTATGTAAAAGTAATTTCGACATCCCTCATTCTACAAGCGGAATTTGATTTTTATCAAAATCTTGTATAGGTATATAATTATTGACATATCCTTTTTGCTTGCAATCATAATATTATTGTGGTAAAATACCAATCGATGCTTTTTTAAGTTAAGAGAAAAGTTAACTTTCAATAAATGAAACGCAAGGATTGTAAGCGAGGTGAAAACCATGCAGGAAGGTATCCATCCAAAATACGGAACAGCTGTTGTACGCTGTGCATGTGGCGAAACTTTTGAAACAGGTTCAACAAAACCTGAACTTAGAGTGGAAATATGTTCACAGTGTCATCCATTTTTTACTGGAAAACAAAAGTTTGTTGACACTGGTGGACGTGTTGATAAGTTTAAGAAAAAGTACGGCATCAAATAATAAATGAGAACCGGGTATATACCCGGTTTTTATTATGGAATAACAAGGTTCCCGGGCCCCTGCGAGCAATCTGTGATTGCATAGCAGGGAGGGGTTCTTTATTTGGCGATTATTAGCGGAACCAATAGCAGGAATCAGGTTTTAGAGAGCTTTTCT
>JAAYNO010000219.1 GCA_012520855.1 Clostridiaceae bacterium
CAAACCCTCAAATTAATTATTTGAGCGTTTGTCTCTTTAAAGACAATCACTTGCGTTTCCGTTCTTACTCAAAGTGTCAACTTAATAACGTTTTATTAACGTTTGTTGACCATTAACGAGTTCCTATCATTTCGTACACTGTTCAATTTTCAATGTCCAGTTCCTTGCTTGTCATCTCACTTTCAGGCTTTTTACAGCCCGCTAGCGGAGACAGCTTTTATATCTTACCACCGTTTCAGTATGTTGTCAAGAACTTTTTTTGCGAATTTTTTATCCCTTCTCAATCGAAAATTGGCTTTTAAACTCGCTTTTAGCGGCGGAGTTTTAGTGTACCATCATCCTGCTTTAGTGTCAAGCCATAATTCGACACCTTTTACTGCCAAATCGGTCCTGAATTGACCTCTAACCTGACCATAAATTAAGCTACAGCCAGAAAATAAACTGTATTAACCCGTTTTCTCCTTTAATTTTTGATTATTATAGTGTTATATATATAATAGTATTTATAATAACTATGCTTTGATTCAACGATGTAACCGATAGAAACCGATGATTTCAGCGGTTTTGAATATCAAAAGAACATCCGATAGATCCCCCCACTTTATTTATCTATCGGATGCTCTTACAATATAATATCTCCATATAAATAATGAATAATTAAGTTATATATTTGATTTCTCTGTCTTTAGATCATATAAATCCTTCAGCATCTCTTTATCAGAATCACTCAGAGGTTTAAAAGGAGCTCTGCAGTTCCCGCAGTCAATTCCCCTTAAGGTCCAGCCATATTTAACGGCAGCAAAAATGTTGGTTCTGCACATTACCTCTACACGAAGGTTTATTTCTTTTTGCTTTTTTAATGCCTCTTTCATCTTTCCTTCCTTATATAATCTCCTCAAATCAAGGAAAAGAGGAGAAAAAAGGTTTACGGTTGTACCGATAGTTGCTGATGCCCCCATGGAAAGCGCTCCAAGAAATTGTTCGTCAAAACCGTTCATAAGAAGCTTCTCCGGGTAAGCATCACAAATCCTTTCCATGCTGTAAAGATTCTGTGAAGTAAACTTAACTCCAATAACCCCTGGGTTCCCAAGAAGTCTGTCGGCATTATTCTTACTGAATTCAATTCCCGTAAACTGCGGTATGTTATAAACAATAACCTTTATGCCTGGCACATTTTGCATGACCGTTTCATAGTAACCGATAATTTCATCCATGGTAAATTTATAATAATATGGAGGTATCATGGATACTGCGTCTGCACCGACACTTTTTGCATGCCTCGCCAGTTCAATGACATCACTCGTTCGTATCGTACCGATGTGCGATATAACCGGAACCCGTCCTCTCGACTGCTTTAAAATGGTTTCAAGAATTTTCTTACGCTCTTCAAGGGTGAGCAATAACCCTTCCCCTGAGGAACCACAACAATAGAAACCCTCTACCCCATCTTTGATCTGGACCTCAACGATTTCCTCTAACGCAGAATAATTCACTTGTTCATTTTCATACATCGGAGTGATGATTGCTGAAAAAATCTTATGAAATTCCGGATACATTTGCCTTACCAAGCAGTCCAGCCTCCATCCACTATGATATTTGAGCCTGTCATATATTTGGATGCATCGGAAGACAAAAATATAATTACACCGTTATATTCATCTTCATTTGCCATACGGCCAATCGGAATCCGGTTGCAATAATTCTCCCGGAAATATTTATCCTGAGTATCTCTGGCTACACCTGAGAGGGTAAGCGTATTAACCCTGATATTCTTCTTTCCCCAGTATGTAGCAAGATAACGGGTTAGATTATATATTCCGGACTTGGCAGCTGAATATGCTACAGGCTTAATAAACGGCACACCTGTCAATTCCTTTTTATAAGCATAGATGTCCTGCACCGGCGAAACCATCCCATATATTGAACCGATATTTATAATGGAGCCGGTCTTGCCGGCTGCTACCATCCGCTTTCCTACAACCTGGCAAGCAAGGAAGGTTCCGACGAGATTAACATCCACTACTTCCCGGAAAACTTCCTCAGGAAAATCTTCAAACGGACCTGACACTTCGGGCGGAGCACTGGGTTGTGTATCGATTCCCGCATTATTGACCAGAACATCAGGAACTGAATTCCATACTTCTTCAATTTTGTCGAGAGCCTTTTCTATTTGAGCCTTTTTTGTAATGTCTACCTGATAGAATTTGATATTCTCATAATTGAACTTATCTTTCGGAAAGATTCTTTCAATTCTTTCCTCACTTACGTTCCTTGCAAAAACAGCAACACGTGCGCCTCTTTCATAAAGAGCCTTTGAATATTGCGCTCCAAGCTGACCAAGACCTCCGGTAACAATACAAATCTTGTTTTCTACACTGAATAATGGATCATACATAATAAGTCACCCTATCTTTTAATATTTTAATAGTTTACATAGCAGTCAAATTATTACCTTTGAAAATAGCTACAATTAAAGAAATTTTTCTATTACGTCATTGCGAATATTCTTAAGCGCATTTTGGAAATTAAACATATCGCTGCCCATTATCAACATATTGACACCGCGGGAAACCAATATATCAACACTTTCTTTCGTAGGAGGAATTGCCGGAGCCATCAATCCGATATTCATCTTGGATGTAAACTTCGCAATTTCGGACATAGCTTCTTGAACTGCCGGCTGATTTACATCGTAAAATACGCGAATGTTCTTTGACAGTGCAAAGTCTGCAGGTCCGAAGTTAATGGCATCAATACCCGGTACACTCATTAATTCATCGATATTATCCATAAATTCAAAGTCTTCAGCCATCGGGATAACAAGCTCGGTCTCATTACTATGCTCAATATAGTCGCCTGCATTGAACCCTGCTCCGCCATATCCGGCACTGCGAACTGTTCCATCATAACCACGCCGGCCTTTGGGTGGAAATTTTGCACCGCGAACGCATATCTCCATCTCTTCCTTCGTTTTTACATGGGGTATGATAACACCTTCCGCGCCCATTTCTAAAGCTTTTCGGATCTCAATCTCGTCAGGGCAGGTAACACGAACCAGTGGACTGATTCCTGTAAGACGAGCGGCTAACACGCACTCCTTAAGATCTGTAACTGACATTGATGTATGTTCTGCGTCTATAAAGGCAAAATCAAAGCCGAAGTAGCCAAGAGCCTCAATAATAGCAGGACAACCCGAATATACTGTCATGCCAAATACAGGACGTTTCTTCATCTTTTCTTTTAAATGGTTTTTAAACATAATGTATCTCCTTGCTTTATATTATTTCTTTTATTTTTTACCTGGCAGATTCCCGAGATAAAATGACTTTATATCAGGATGTTTTCTTATGTTCTGAGTCGTATCCTCCATAACAACGCGCCCTTCTGACAAGATATATGTATAGCCGGAAATTCTGAGCGCTGCCCGGACATTTTGCTCAACCAAAAGTATAGTCACGCCTGATTTATGTATTTTCACAATATGGTCATAAACTTCCTCGGCTATCTTTGGTGATAGCGCTGCCGAAGGCTCGTCCAATATTAAAAGCTTCGGATTTGACATTAACCCGCGGCCAATGCTTAGCATTTGCTGCTCTCCTCCGGACAAAACACCTGAAGGACTCTTGAATCTGGTTTTCAATCTGGGCATAGACTCCAAAACCATCTCAATATTATTCTTAATAACCTTTCTGTCTTTAATACAATAAGCGCCAAGCAGAAGATTCTCCTCAACTGTCATGGAAGGAAAAACATCCTTGCCTTGAGTTACATATGCAATACCTCTTTTTACTATATCCTGCGGCTTCACCCTTAAAAGGCTCTCTCCTTCAAATGTAATATCTCCGCTTGTAACCTTAAGAAGGCCTGTTATCGCTTTAAGGGTAGTACTTTTACCGCATCCATTTCCTCCAAGAATAGCCGTTATCGTATTTTTTACGACATGTATTGACATGCCATTGAGAATCTGGAGTTTGCCGTATCCGGCAGTAATATTTTTTACATCTAACATATCGCCACCTCACTCTTTCTGATCGCCCAAGTATGCTTCGATAACCCTGGGATCGTTCTGAGCATCTTCGGGGGCTCCTACAAAAATACGTTCACCATAGTCAAAGACTGTGAGTGTTTCACAAAGGCTCATCACAACATCCATAATATGCTCAATCATAAGCACTGTAATCCCCAGGACGTCTTTGCAGTGATGAATAAGGGCAATAAGTTTTTCTGTATTCAGCGGGTCAAGTCCAGCCGCGCATTCATCAAGCAATAACAGCTTAGGTTTGTTTATTATGCCAATGCCAAGCTGCAGCATTCTGCGCTGACCGATTGAAATATTATCTGCAGAATTATATGCCTTTTTTTCAAGACCAATAAGTTTTAATACATCTTTAGCCCGCTCTGTCATTTGCTTGCGCTCTTTTATTGATCTCGGGGTACTAAGCATAGCATCCAGAACAGTGCTTTTTTCATACAAGGCCTGAGCAAGTATAAGGTTGTCAAGAACCGTCAGACTGGGAAAAATCCTAAGCAGTTGAAATGTTCTGGCAATTCCTTCCTTTGTAATTTTGTGAGGCTCCTTGCCGGTTATATCCTTTCCTTCAAAAAAAACTTTCCCGGAAGTCGGCTTGTACAAGCCGCTTATACAATTAAAAAGTGTTGTTTTACCCGATCCGTTAGGGCCTATAATGCCATGGATGGTATTCTTTTCTACTTCAACGCTGATATCGTTCAGAGCTGTAACGCCTCCGAATTTCATAGTCAGCGAATCAACCTTCAATATCATTTGCCCACCTCCGATGTCCCAACAGTTTCAGTTTCATGCTGCTTCACGATCATTTTTTGCTGCCTGTAATTCAGGATTGTTCCAATTATTCCTTTTTGCAGGAACAGAACTATCAAGATCATTGCGGCACCGAAGGCAATTTTCTGAAATTCTACATACGCACGGGTATATTCGTACACAATCGTTACAAGTGCTGCCCCTATTACTGCGCCCCAAGTGTTTCCCAAACCCCCGAGAACGATCATTAACAGGAAGTTGGTTTGTAACGCCTGAACAAAGGTTGTGGGATTGATATACCCGGAGTAATTTGAATATAAAAGACCGGCAACTCCACCAAAAATAGCACAGAGAACAAAAGCCATAATCTTTATGTATCTTACGTTAACCCCGATAACTGAAGCTGCAAGCGGGTCATCCTTTATTGCGCTGAACCGTCTTCCATAATTAGATCTTATAAAATTGTTGACTATAATTACCC
>JAAYNO010000220.1 GCA_012520855.1 Clostridiaceae bacterium
CAGCTTATCACCTATGTAAACAAATCCGCAGATGGTACAAACATAAACCCCGGTGTTTTCCAGCATAGCATCTCCCTCTTTTTTATATCGTGTCAAGAGAGATTTTAAGATACGAGTAACCTTCTCACTCCATACCAAAGCACGCAGTGCGCCCCGATCTTTAGCATCAGATGCTATAGCATTAGTATTTGGAAATCCCTGCTTAAGATCTTTTTCAATAAGATCAAGCAGCTTATCGAAATTCGGATTCTCGACGGATGCCGCAGCTGATTTAAAATAATCGGCCAGCTGTTTAAATAGAGTTGCTTCTTCCGACTTATACTGCTTTTCACAGCCACGAGCAAGATTTGTACAAAGCGCACTAAGCTCCAGTGGAGACAACTCCTGCATGTCAGAAGGCATATCCATTATAGGTCTTGGTTTTTCCTTGCTAGTTGTGGCAGATACACCCTGTTTCTCAAAATCTGATTTCTCTGCACCACAGAGTGGACAAACCCAATCGTCTGGTAAATTTTCCCACTTTGTACCTGGTGAAATGCCTGCTTCAGGTATTCCGTTTGCCTCGTCGTAGACAAATCCGCAAACGGTACATACGTATTTTGCCATTTTCTAACCCCCTCATTTGTTTTGATTTATAATTAAATAACATTGCGGACAAACCTTATAAAAATTATAACATTTTTCGATTAAAATTGCCGGTAATCATTCTCTAAACTCAACAATGTGTGATTTATCGGTTTTTTATGACTAACAGCCTACTCTCCGCATTCGTCGTGGTGTTGATGCTCGTGGCAAACAGAACCTGTTGATTTTAAAGAGCCTTGTAAATATGCTTCCACCGCAGCTTTAGCATTGCCTCTTGCTCCGACAATAACTTCTATGCCTTTTTCATTGAAGATATCAATAGCACCGCCGCCCATTCCGCCTGATATTACCACATTAACTCCCATGTCATTCAGGAAGTTGGGGAGGAAGCCGGGTCTATGCCCCGGGTTAGGTACAGATTCACTTTTCACTATCTGGTCGTTTTCCGCTTCAAAAATGTTGAAGTTAGCACAATGCCCGAAATGCTCTGTTACCATATCGTTTTCACTCGCTACTGCGATTTTGATCATTGTTTTCTCCCCCATATGTTTTAATATTTCTGCTACAGGATCAAGCCATTCGCCATCAAAGAGTTCTATCAAGCCTTTATCACATGCGGCTGAGATTTTTGGGTTGATTGGAAGCTTAGCAAGCACCTTTAATTTATGTTTTTCCGCGATTTCATCAATATGGCTGTCGCCGAAAATCTTGTGTTCCTTACCGCAATCCGGACATTTAAAATAGGACATATTCTCTACTAAGCCAATAATGGGGATATCCATCATTTTGGCCATCTTGACTGCTTTTGATACGATCATTGATACCAACTCCTGGGGTGAGGTAACGACAATAATACCATCAACAGCGATAGATTGAAATACAGTAAGAGGAACATCGCCAGTACCCGGAGGCATATCGATAAACATAAAATCCACATCGCTCCAGATGACATCAGTCCAGAACTGCTTTACCATATTGCCTATTATCGGCCCTCTCCATACGACAGGATCGGTATCATTCTCCAAAAGCAGGTTGACAGACATGATATCAATACCAGTCTTAGTTTTGACAGGTAATAGACCAAATTCGCTGCCTGATGCTTTTTCCCTGATACCAAAGGCCTTTGGGATAGATGGCCCTGTTACATCTGCATCCAGAATAGCGGTATGATGACCCCTTCTATTCATGGTAACTGCGAGCATGGAGGTCACCAACGATTTTCCAACCCCTCCTTTACCGCTAATAATACCAATTACCTTTTTGATGCTGCTCATTTCATGTGGTTTTTCGGAGAAATCATTTTTCTTTTCCTTTCGTTCTGCACAGTCCTCCGAACAACTGCTACAGCTTTGATTGCAATTTTCGCTCATTTTTCTGTCTCCCTTTCAAATAAGAAATATATCGTTTTATTATAAACTTCTTTCACTGCTTCGCCTGATACACAGGCTACGTCTACAATTGTCTGACCGTTATTGATAGCCTCTACAGCATCAGTATCAAAGGGTATTCTCCCCATAAATGCTAACCCGTGTTGTTTACAGAAACATTCTATCTTCTCTGTGTTTTCAATACTTGTGTCAAATTTGTTTATACATATCGCCATCTTAGTTCCAAATTTAGCTGCTGTATTTATAATTCGCTTCATATCACTAATGCCTGATATGGACGGTTCAGCCACTATCAAAACCATATCAACACCGCTCAAAGATGCTATAACAGGACAACCTATGCCTGGAGAACCATCGATAATTGCGAGCTGGGCATCAGTGACTGCTGATTTTATTTGTTTTTTTACCTCGGTAACCAACATTCCAGAGGTACCGCTACCCATTTTTAGCTGCGCTGTTGAAAACACATCTTCACTTTTATATAGCATCAGCTCACCGGCTACAGCCGGCTTTAAAGTTACAGCTCCAACAGGACAAACAAGCTCGCAAACTCCGCAGCCTTCACAGGCATAAAAATCTACCTTGTAGCCCTCATTAGCTGAAATGGCATCGAATCTGCAGTTTTGTCTGCACTGATCGCACTGGATGCACAGCTCTGTGTTTATTTCTGCTTTCGGTAGGCCATAATAATCTGTTTTCTTTGGTTGATGGCTTTGTTTTGTTATAAGGTGCAGGTTAGGTGCATCTACATCACAATCCGCATAAGCCTTAGCTTTTGAAAGCTTGATAAAAGCACTTGCTATAGTCGTTTTCCCTGTACCGCCTTTACCGCTAAGAATCAGAAGTTGTTTCATGATGCACCTCCTTTTCCACAGTCTCCAGCAAAGAAGAGAATATCGTTCTGTATCTTTCACTTTTCCTTACAGCAATTTCTGCTTTTGAATTCAATTTTCCAAGCTCATTATCAAATGGAATTCGGCCTATAATCCGAATATTTTTTTCTAAGCAGAATTTTTCAGACGGGTTTTCACCGTCAAGGCATTTGTTAAGGATCACTCCGAATGGCTTATTAAATAATTTGACCAGTTCATATACCATATTAAGGTTATGAACTCCGAACAATGTAGGTTCAGCTACCAATATGCAGTAGTCTGCATCCTTGATACTTTCCATTACAATACAGGCACTTCCGGGAGGGCAGTCTATAAATGTCGTCTTTTTGATTTCAGGTATGTTCTCTTCAAGCAGCTTTTTTATGATCGGTATTCCCGAAGGTTCACCGGGATTCAATATCCCTGTATATACCGTTACCTGATCCGAAGTTCCTTTTTGGACTTTGCCAATAACCTTTTCCTTCTCGGTCAATGCTTTCTCAGGGCAAAGCAAAATACAGCCGCCGCAAGAATGACAAATATCTTCAAATATTATCGGTTTATCTTTTATATAGGCGAGAGCATTATATTTGCAAAAATCAACGCATTTTCGGCATCCATTGCAAAGAGTTCCATCAACTTTTGGGATCTTAACTGGGATTTCTTCCTCTGTAACATCTTTAGGCTTGAAGAATAAATATCCGTTTGGTTCTTCAACATCACAATCTATATATGTGCATCTTTTTGCAGCCGCTGCTAAGTTCACCGATACCAGCGTCTTTCCTGTGCCTCCCTTGCCGCTTAGCACAGCTATCCTCATTTTAATTCCTCCCATGGCCATGAAAACCGGGATGGATCTCATCTAGTAAAGGCAACTTTCCGCTTATAAAGTCATGAATGTTTTTCTTGATGGAATCACCCTGAGTTTTATATATTTCAACATCTGCAGTTTTTAGTACATTAGCTGCATTTTCTCCACATCGGGGAGTAAGCAGGATACTAACTTTATTATCCACTAATATTTGTGCCGCCTTGATCCCTGCTCCACCAGTGCTCTCTGCTGCACTGTTATCAAGGAATGTGCTTTCCCTGGTGTTGGTATTATAAATGAGGAAATAGGGAGCCCGTCCAAATGATATGCATACATTCGACTCCAAACTTTTCTCATCTACCGGAATTGCTATTTTCATAAGGATCCTCCGTTCTGTTTAAATGATCATTGATTGTATTGTACAATGCGTTAAAACATATAATGATTTATCGATCACCTCGATCACTATCTGCATAGTGCCAACCACGCCGATGCCTGCGACAACCTCGTCCACAACCATTTCCTAGTCCCTCGCACAGTCTATATTCGCCGCCTTCTATCAATAGTAATTTGCCATTTACTAACGACTGAGCTATCTTTTTTCTCGCTTCAGCGTAAATACCCTGAACAGTAGTACGTGCAACATTCATCTGTTCAGCGCACTCTTCCTGCGTAAAGCCTTCCAAATCAATTAGTCTTATAGACTCATATTCATCAACTGTCATCCTTACACAGTTCTCGTCATCTACATTTAAATCAAGAGGACCAAACCTGTTGCTTTCAGGCAGGCTGCATACTTTTCTCCATTTCATTGGCCTTGGCATATTTTAATCACCTCAATTATGAAACAACCAGAGTATTACCTGGTTGTTTCATATGTCTTTAGAACCGGTACATCTATCTTAAGCTGCAGAAACCCTTGTACATCAGTCTTTATTATATAATGTGAAGAAAGGCTGTTTCAAAATAGAATGTCAACCCTGATCAAATAACATACTTCGTATATTATTTGTGAATGGTGATTGATCACCGTTCTGTATTTTAAGACAGCCCCCTTGTTTTACGACAGGACTAATCCTCGAATTCTTCAAGGTGTTTTTTTACATCATCAAGCTGATTTTCAAGCAATTTGGCCCGTCTTTTCAGAAACTCCTTTTTATCAGCTTCCGACGCAAAATATGCTTCGTTTGTCTTTTGGACACCGAAGCGTGCCCATCTTGGCAAACCCGTCGCATAAAACTTACGTCTAAAGCCTCTCCCTTGGCCAAACCCACATCTATAACCGACCGGATTTGCATAACCCGGAGCATCAAAATCAGCACAGAAACCCGCACCTCGCCCTGTCATTGGACCCATTCCTGCAGGTCCGGTTCCATCTCCTCTTGGCATATCATTCACCTCCGTATAATTGACATATGTCATTTACATCTTATATTATACCTTGTTTCTGGCATATGTCAATAACTAATTTAAAAAATAAGGAGCCATTATGCTTACCACGTGATTTAAGCTTTTTCTCCACCTCTTTGTATCTGGATGATTTAATTCTCAAAACTGAAACTCAATCGTTTATTAGTGAACTTTTCCTGAGGATCTCAGGATTCTGATACAAACACTAGTGTGTATGCAGATGGTGGAATAACGAGAAAAATGATTTATGAAGAATAGAGTCAATTATTATGGATCAGGCGCAGTGCTTCCTCCATGGCATCGTGAGCGGGGACTTGTACATCCGGAATAAGCGGAAAATTGGACTTAGATGTATCTGGACGTATAAAATATTTATAGGACACAGTGAAGGCAAGCTTTGCATTCGGCGTTTGAAACCGCAGAGTATCACCGTAGGAAGAAGGCATGTTTCCAGGAATCTCACCAATCAACTTACACAGTCCGTTATCAGAAAGCAGCGTCGCAAAGTCCATAGCTGCACTAAAGCTGTCCGTACCGGTCAATACATATACATTTCCTGAAAACACACTCTCTGCTTGCTGATTTTTCTGCCGTCGAGACTGGTTTTTCCATATAACCGGGCCAAAGCGCACTGTGGAGCTTCCAACCTGATAGTTCTCCACTGGAAGGTAACGAAGGAACTCGTTAGCGACCATTGAATTACCGCCGGGATTGCCCCGCAAATCCAAAATTATACTGTGGACTTCACCATCTTTCACAGATGTAAAGAAATCCTTCAGCGCAGTCATATAGGTTTTATCGAATATGCATTGACGAAGAGTGAAAACACCGACACCGTTATCTACTGAATAGCTGTAGAAAGGCTCCGTTACCTCTGGCCTTACTATCACATTCTCCTGCAGAGTAAAGACTTGATTGATAGTACTTCCGTCATCTTGCCGCTTCAGGAGGATCTCGACATCCTGCCCGATATTTATACCTGTAAAAGCCAGATAATCACTGCGATTCATTCGTGAGGCAAAAGCATGACAAGCCCAGGATTCAAGTTCATAGGAAAACTTCTCCCGGAATCGTTCATAAAGCTGGGAAACTGAAACACCGCTTATACTGCTAACAATATATCCGTCATATTCTCCGCCTGAGCAAATCAAACGCTGCCCCTCCCATGAAAATAATAAAGGCAGAACCTTTGTCTCCTCATAGTACGGCCGCACCATGGTATGAGCATCGCCAAGACGTGCAAGAACCCGTGATGCACTTTGCCACAGTGATAAGACAGTGACCTCTGTCGATTTGGAGAGCTCTGCATACTCTTTCTCATATGCCTCCTGAACTGCTGCAGGCATGCCGGATACACAAGCCGGATGACGCTCCCGCAGGCGGCTTACGATAAACTCCAAATCCTCCGCAGCCTGCATCCCGCTAAGAAAGGTATCAAGCTTTTCGGATTGCTCAAAGGCACTTACCGTCCCCCGATAAGGATCAAACCACAACCGCCATGCTCCATATAATGCGATGGTACATATGACAAAAACACAAAGAAAAATTTTTATATGCTTGAACACTTTACCTACCTATTCCTTGCTTAATCCTTAAACATCATCTTTTATGGTTTCTTTTTGATCAAGCGGCATAGAGTTTTATCCCCCTTATCGCTTTTTCAAAGGCTGTAAAAATCGATTATGCATTAATAGAAAGCTTCATTTATCGGCCTTATCAAATTCTATGTAAAATGCTTCAAACTCCTCCGGTAATAATGGCTTGCTAAAGTAATATCCTTGAACTTCATCACACTTCAGCTTTCTGAGCTTATTTAATTGTTCCTCGGTCTCAACTCCTTCAGCTATGACAGTTTTGCCAAGTGTATGAGCGTATTCTATAAAAAGCCGAACCAGTTCTGCTATTTCGGTTTTATCGATCCTGTCAATAAAGTATTTATCGATTTTTAATTTATCAAACGGTATTTCACCAACACTCATCAGTGAGTTATAGCCGGTGCCAAAGTCATCGATAGACAATTGATATCCTAAACCTTTTAAATAATGCATTTTCTCTATTAATTTTTTATCGTTGTAGGCTATTTGTCTCTCTGTTATTTCAAATTCATAGTCTGATCTGTTGGCATTTTTACCGGTAATTAAATCACTAGCCCATAAGGTATATTCATCATGGATCAAGTCTTTAACAGATGTGTTAACAGAGCACTTTATGTTCATATTTTTACTCTTCCATATCTCTACCTGTGATACAACACTACTGAAAACAAATTTTGAAATCTTATCAATAAACCCGATCTCTTCCGCGATTGGTATAAAGATATTTGGACCAATAAAATTTTTACCGTTTCTTTTCCATCTCACCAGTGCTTCTGCACCTGAAATCTTATTGTTTACAATATCGATTTTGGGCTGATACACCACAAACAACTCATTTCTATTAATAGATTCAAGCATGGCTCCAGTGATATCCTGTATCTCTCTTCTTTTGTCTTTAAAGCTGTCATCGTAATAATAAACATCTGACTCATTTACTTCCCCTTGTTCATAGGCGATCCGGGATTTGTTGTATATTTCGATCGGAGAATTATCCTCGTCTTGATGTACATAGACCCCTACTTTCAACGATACTCTGATTTTATATCCGTTCGTTGAAACAGGGAAAGAAGAATAATGATCCAATTCTTTCTTGATTTTTTCTTCATAGCCTTCCACGCAATTTTCACACGCAAGTACGATCAACTCATCTTTTTCATGTGAATAAACGCGTTTTTCCCCACAATAATGCATCAGCTTTTTTGCCAGATCATCGACTATATCAAATGCCAGTTTATTATCTACGTATTTTTCTATCTCATTTAAGTTTGTTATTTTGATTGATATAATTTTGAATTGCTTCCCTGATTTGATGCAGTTTTCAATATCTGAAAAAAGCTTTTTTTCATTGGGAAGATGATTATAAAAAGGGCTTATCAGGTTTCTTTCCTGCTTTTCTTTATTCAATCTATTTATCCTGTCGATCATATACCCTGTTAAAAGTCCTATCAATGAAAACATAATCAAACGTGAAATCCAATTTATCGGATCTTGCATAATACCAAGAGAAACATCAAGAGGCATAAAAGGACCTGCAAGTATACCGCAAACAATTCCTGCTGCCAATCCGGCATAAGTCCCCCAAAATAGCGAAGACAAAATTGTTGGAATATACATTAAATGCACGAAGACCTTTTTAGTTCCGCCTGTTATATAAACAAAAAACGATATAGCAATAATAAGAAAACATATCAGCAGGATTTTAATCAAGTTAGTTGAGCTATTTCTATTCATTCGTTTGACTGTTGAATTCATGAGATATTCTCCTTTTCTATGCCATATTACTTACGATTTCTGTTGCTATCGATCAAACCTCATTTTTCAGCAGTTTCTTTTATTGTGAAATAGTACAGTCCGAATGTACGTAAAAAGCGTACACATATGAAATGTGTCTGCTTCTTTAACAAAATACAGCTTCTTTGCTTCTCCTGGCCAATTTAAAAACTTATGTGCGTATTGGAAACCAAGGTTTACGATTGACATGTGCTTACCGTTTGAAATAATAATCTCCCCTTAGGTTTTGGCTTTAAAGCTGTCTGTGGACGAAAGGCAACTCATTAATTCTTTATTTCAACTCAAGCTTTTTTTCGCATTGATGACAGGCAAGACTGCTAAATAATATGTACCACAACCAAAGAGTAGTAATCATTAAAATGATAAACCACCGTCGACTCATGTTGTATCATAAAAACGCCTTATAATAGACTTTAAAACTTTCTATTGTATATAAATGCGTTTCCTTTTTTACCTACACGCTCAACAGCTTCTTATTTATCAAGACACGAGACCTGTCCCCTTGTCTGCTTCAACACGATTTCGCCCATTGGCTTTTGCCTTATACAGGGCATCATCCGCCATTTTTAAAACTTCTTCAATATCGTTGATATCATCAGTGTTACCACAGATTGCCGCAACTCCAATACTTGCGGTAATACTAATTTCCTTATTCCTGTAAATCACTTTTCTCTCGGCTACAGTTTCCCGAAATTTTTCTGCTACCTTTTTCGCTTCTTCCAAAGAAGCATTCTTTAAAACCACGGCAAATTCTTCTCCTCCTAAGCGTCCGGCAATATCGGTTTTTCGGAAACTGGTC
>JAAYNO010000221.1 GCA_012520855.1 Clostridiaceae bacterium
ATCACTTGATATCAATCTGTTGACCGTTACTCTCTTAATGCTGTCATTGCCGTATCGGTTCCGGATCGTTTCCGGTTGTAAAATCTGGCCTCCAACCCGTATCATGATTTAAGCTCCGATAAAATAATTCTATTCCATTATATGAGCAGGGAGACACAGGGGTTATCCAAACTTCGGCTACATTCTTGTTTATTTTGGACGTGTTGGCTATACTGTTTATGTAGTTATTTAATCTACTGACGGAGAAAGTTAAATGTGCATAGGGTTTTTCGATTCGGGCATAGGGGGGCTTTCGGTTCTTAGGGAAGCCCTGAAGCTGATGCCCAATGAAAACTATATATATTATGGAGATACCGACAATAGCCCGTATGGCATAAAAACCAAAGAAGAGGTCAAAGAGCTTACCTTTTCGGCTGTCGAGTTTTTAGTAAAGCATGATATAAAAGCTCTTGTGGTGGCCTGCAATACGGCAACCAGCGCGGCAGTACGTGATTTGAGACAGAAATACGATTTCCCTGTTATAGGTATGGAGCCTGCTATCAAACCTGCAGTTGAGAAGAATAACGGAGCACAAAAAAGGGTGCTTACCCTTGCTACACCTCTTACACTGAAGGAAGAGAAATTTCAGAGCCTAGTATCCAGATTCGATACCGGGCATATCGTAGATATGCTGCCTGCGCCAAAGCTTGTCGAGTTCGCTGAAAGATTCATTTTCAGTGGCTCTGATGTAGAAGCATATTTAAGAGAGATCCTGCCTGCAGACATAGATAAATATGGAACATTGGTTTTGGGCTGTACTCACTTCCCGTTGTTTAAAGAAGTATTAACCAAAATCGTTCCCGGCATGGATATCATCGATGGAAATGAGGGTACGGTAAAGTATTTGTACGAAGTACTCAAGGCCGGGAATAAGATTAATACTACAGAGGAAAAAGGGAAAATCATCTTCTATAAATCAGGCACTTTGGTAGATGATCCAGCCTTGCTAGAGAATTACCGGAGGATACTCGAATGAGTAGAGGGGACGGTCCTCTTTACTCATTCTTGGATATCAGGTAACGGACCTTTATTTAATAAACGAAATAATAATTCCTGTTTATTCGGGCGGCCATTAGCCGCCTTATTTGATTAATGCGAACTAAACCCGAACACATTAAGGGTGCCTGTAGAGTGAGTAAACTGCGCCGCTCCGTGAAAACATCCTGTTTTCAAGTCGCGTAGCTACGCAGTCCATGCTCCGCTTACGCTAGTTGACATCACTCCCGGCACCAATTGCCTCGACTTAAATGGAAGAGCATCCGCTAAATGATATCCTCAACGCATAACCCGTGTCATCCTGAGCGAAGCGCAGCGAAGTCGAAGGATCTAATAAAGATTCTTCGCTGCGCTCAGAATGACAAGCTGTAGCAGTAACCCAGCACTAAGGGTGGGCTACTGTAACCCACAAGGAATCATACCGTAACCCACTGACCCATATCCGAGGATTTATAAATGGCGTTGACGATTTTCAATGCTTTTATTCCCTGATAGCCATCCAAAGCGAATTTCTTACCAGATTGAATGCAATGATAAAAGTCTTGTATAAGAAGCTTATGGCTATATCCCCAGTAAAATTTTTCGCCAGTCACTATATTATCGTCAGTAAAGACTTCTGTTTCACCATCGCTATATTGGATTGTCAGATCTCCATCCAGTTTGATAATTGCTTTAGTGCATATTATTTCAATGCTTACCGGTGAGTTGACACAATAGCAATTAGTAGCCTGGAAAAGGGCATTAATGCCGTTATCAAATTTTATAACAGCCTGGGCGGTGTCCTCCACTTCAATAGCTTTTTCCAAAAGGCTACTAAAATAGCTGCCCCTGACACTTACCGCGTTTCCTACAAAATATTGCAAAAGATCCAGCGTATGGATTGCCTGATTGATGAGTACCCCGCCGCCTTCCATTTCCCATGTCCCGCGCCAGCTTTCAGACTTATAGTAACCTTCGTCCCGGCTCCATATAACAGCCGCTTTAGCTCCAAGGATGCTGCCGGCCTTGCCTGATCGCAGGATTTCACGGATTTTTACAGACGTAGCGTTATATCTGTTTTGAAAACAGACTCCCAGTGTCAATCCCGTTTCTTCCGACTTTAAAATCATTTTTTCGGCATCTTCCTGTAAAATAGCCATAGGCTTTTCGGTCAGCACGTGTTTTCCACTTTCCATAG
>JAAYNO010000222.1 GCA_012520855.1 Clostridiaceae bacterium
GATTAAAGACCTTAAAGCAATGGGGAAAACCATTCTGCTCTCTACGCACATTTTAGATGATTTGGAGCGTGTATGCGATACAATCGGCATGATATCTGACGGGATGATGTTGTTTGAAAAACCCCTCGTGCAACTGCAAAAGGAGTATGAGCAGCCTGTTTATGATATAATGCCATATTCTTCGGTTGACGCTGATACGATCAATGCTCTTAAACAGCTTGATGGTGTTGTTTCAGTTAATGAATCAGCCGCTTCATTTTCTGTCAAGGTAGTGGATTGCCTTTATTCTAAGCATCTGTTGAGTTTTTTTGCAGAGCATGATGTTTTCCTTGAATATTTTGCTTTACGGAAGACTCGGCTTGAGGACTTATTTTTAAAGGAGGTAAAAACAAAATGAGATCTGAGATTCAAAAAGAACTGCGTCATGCTCTTCGAAGCGGACGTTTTATCATATTACTGGTAGGTTTCCTCTTTTTTGCGCTGCTAACCCCTGTAATGCTGAAAATAGTCCTCCCTCAGGTATTAGCAAGCCAGACCAGCCGAGAATTATCAGCAGAAATCAGTAATATGATGAACATGACTCAAATTGGCTGCATTCAGAGTTATATGGGCGATGTTTTTGAAATAGGAACGATTATCATAGCTTTCACTTTGTGTGGACTCACAGCGCTTGAAATCAGAGAGAATAGATGGGTGCTGCCTCTGTGCGCTGGAAAACAGTTCGGACCGATGCTTGGGGCAAAGCTGCTGGTTTTTGGAGCAGCGTTGATCACTATTCCAATCATTGCTCTTCTTGCTGATTATAGTTATTCTGGCATTCTTTTTGGCTTTGAGGTCGGTGTTATGCCAGTTTTATATGGAGGTCTGCTGCAGGGAATCTATATGTTGTTTTTGCTTGCATGCCTGATCATGTGGGGAGTTTTAATGAAAAAGCCGGTTCCTGCAGGATTCATGACATTAGCAACAGCCTTTGGGATACATTTTAGCTCATCGCTGTTAAAGATTTATGAATGGACTCCTTCCGGGCTGCTTGCACATGCCAATATGCTGACGCCCTCTCTTGATCTAACATTATTTGTTCCGCTGGGAATAACGATAGTGCTCATTGTTTTGATGATGCTTATCGCACTATTGCGGCTAAAACGCATGGAATGGAACACAAGAAATATATAGAAAACCATTTATCATATCAATTCAGTTGGTCTGTTATTATCGTAAATGTATGAAAGAGGTGTCGGAATTGTCTGTTCGTCGAGATGTGAAAATAAAGAATACCGGGCTGATCAGAAGCTGTTGGTTTTGGCTGTGTTATACCATTTTGTCCATACTGATTAGTTTACTTATCATGCTTTTTTCCGGTAGTCTGAAAATCAAAAGGAATATACAGACCGGCGCTGATCTTGAGGAATTCAAGGTTCATATTGATGAGCGCATTACCTTACTTATGAAGGTGTACAAGATCCCGGGCTGCAGCATAGCACTGGTTAAAGACGGCAGAATCGTATGGACTGAAGCATATGGTTATGCCGATGTAGCAAGTGGCAGATTATTGACGGTCGATACCCCCATGAGCGTTCAATCCATAACAAAATCGGTTACAGCCTGGGGAGTTATGAGACTTGTGGAAAAAGGCCTGATTGATTTGGAAGCACCGTTGTCTCAATATCTAAAAAATTGGGAATTTCCGCAGTCTGATTATACTGCAGAAAATATAACTATAGGTCAGCTTTTAAGCCATACTGCAGGGATGCCGCTGGGTGATTTCACCAATGTCTTTGCTCCCGGTGAGGATATGCCATCAAATCGGGAGGTCATGACCAGCGAGGCGGTATTGATACGAGAACCGGGGACGGGCTTTTCATACTCCAACACAGGATATAACCTTTTAGAGCTTATGATCGAGGAGGTCACAGGACGAAGCTTTCCAGATTATATGCTCAATGAGATACTGCTCACGCTGGGTCTGGAAACCGCAACCTTCAATATTGATACGACTATTGTACCTTACCCGCCTACGGGATATGATTTGAAAGAAAAAACGGTTCCGGTCTATCTCTATCCCTCTAAAGCTTCGGGTGGTCTGTTTGCAACTGCTCAGGATATTGCGCGCTTTGTGTTGGCGGGCTTGAAGGAAAATCCGGTGCTAAGTACCGGAAGCATCAAACGGATGTATCAGGCTGAGAGCAAAAAAATCGGTATTTATGGTCTTGTATTTGATGGATATGGATTCGGACATTATATAGAAACATTGCCAAACGGTTTACTAAGCATTTCACATGGCGGCCAGGGCAACGGCATAATGACACATTTTCAGGCTGTTCCCGAAACGGGGGATGCTATAGTGATTCTTACAAACAGCCAGAGAAGCTGGCCATTCATAGCCTGTATACTCAGAGATTGGGCGCAATGGAGAGCATTTCCTTCTGTTGGCATGGAGAAAATAATCTGGGGACATTATGTAATGAGCGGAATAATAGGTATGCTGATATCGTCCTGCTTGATGATGATCATCGGAACGGTCATGGCTTTCTGTCAGGGAAAACGTGTCAAAGCA
>JAAYNO010000223.1 GCA_012520855.1 Clostridiaceae bacterium
GTGCTGCCTTTGCTTTCATTACTGGCTCAAGATGAGAAATAACGGTATCCCAAGTAATATCAACATAATGCAAAGTTAGTCCATAATATTCTGCATAATACTCTGCTCGTTCTAGTTCTTCCTTTTGATACTCCCCACCAAGGAAGCGGAAAGTATATGCATCGGAACCACGCAGGTAAGAAGCAACAATAGCCGAGTCCATTCCACCAGACAGTAGAATTCCTTTCCGCTTTTCCTTAAACTGCTCCATCTGCTTACCGATCTCGCGATCAATATCATCGCTTGTATAAACAAGAACCCGCTGCTCATCTGTAATAGGCTTTATATTACTGTGGTGCATCCCGAGATAGAAATCTTTATCATCCTGCTCAATATAACGAATTGCCATATAAGAACTCATACAATACTTCTTATCAACCATTTTCTTGACCTCCATTTATATGACTCTTAATTGCTGCTTCACTTGCTTCGCTTGTCCACCCGCGTACTTGCTTTAATGCTTGGGTGATTTTTGTGCTTGAGACACCCTTTGTATAGGGGAAATAGATAATTTTAATCCCCTCTTTTGCAAACTCTTCCTCATACTTATTCCACTTCTCAGTACCATACCAATCGTCACCAACAAAAAGTATTGTTGCTCCAAGCTCTTTACAAGCCTTAAGTTTATCCATATCGTACTGTGGCACCGCCGCATCTACATACTTACAGGACCGAACAATTTCAATCCGATCCTCAAATGGAATCATCGCATTTTTCCCTTTATACTGTACCAATTCATCAACTGTCACACCAACAACCAGTTTGTCACACATGCCCTTTGCGTTTTTTAGGAGATTTAAATGTCCAATATGAAAAAGGTCGTAAACTCCAGTGGTGTATCCAATAATCATAACTTTTTCCTTTCTACATATAATTCATACGATTCTTTTGTATCAATCAAGTTCACCATGTGTGGGGCACGCTGATCCGTAGGAGGCAATTTCATATAATCTCCAAATTGACGAGTCAAATAATCACCATAATTAACTGGGCATTTAATATCTGTGTCCTCGAAAGATAATTCCAATGTCCCAGCAAAATCCTCCATTGGGAAGGTAAGCTTTTCAAAGTGTGAAGCCCACCAAGTGTATCCAGTAAGAGACGAAGAGCCTAGTGGGTATTCACGTAACAGATTGAGCCATTTTTCAGAAAAAAAATCAAAATTAGTAATAAGGCAGAAAGGTCTCATCATTATCCAGATAATCTTTTTCTTAAATGTTTCCATTCCTTTAAAAGGATATCTTCGAATGTAATTCAGTTTTGAGTATAATGAAATCTTTTTTTGGAAGTTTTTCTTTTCAGTTGGATTATCTGGGACCGATGCAATAGGCATAATATCAACAAATATCCCCTTATATGCATCGGGGTATCCTACTTCAGACTCTTCGATAAACGTAGTATTTATATTGTGTATTTTACCAAAGATATATCTATAGTTCCTCTTGTTTTTGCAAGTATATATCTTTAAGAATTCTGGCAATTCCTTCTCAGCGATGCCCCAGAACCGATCAAAATCTTGAATTGGTATCGCAATATCTAAATCATCATCCCAGGGAATAAA
>JAAYNO010000266.1 GCA_012520855.1 Clostridiaceae bacterium
GATTTTCCAGTAGGCAGTTGAGGAGGGATGTATGGTACGATCGTGCCATTCTTTTTCAGAGTGAGCATTCAGTTTACACTTATCATTTGCGCAGAGAGTTAGCTGAGCTTCGGAAATCTTTCCGCTTCACTGAACACGCTAGTGCCACGTCGTTGGGGCGAGTGGTATTTCCCGAGATGAAAGCACCTGAGCATGATGAGACTAAAGAACCTTTTGTTTTAGCGGAAATTCGACCGTTAAATATGAGTCAAGAAAGCGCCCTTCGTTCTGGGTTGAAGAATGACCTTACAGTTGTGACGGGACCCCCAGGAACGGGGAAGTCGCAAGTGGTCGTGAATCTGATTGCCAACGCAGTTTTGCATAATCAGACGATTTTATTTGCTAGTAAAAATAATAAAGCGGTCGATGTTGTTCGGGCTTGGATGACCGAAATCTTGGGAGAGAATGAAGATTGGGTTTTTAGGGCAGGAAACAAACAAAGAATGGCAGAGTTACAAAAAAACATTGTTGACCGCCTAATGGTGTTACAGGACTTTCTCCCTCAATCTATGGATGGACTAGACTTGCAGCTGAGGGAGTGTGAGCAGAAACTAAAGAAAATTTCCGATCAAATTCAAGACAAACGAAATTGCCTATCAAAACTTGAATCCCTAGGGGCTAAGAGGGCATCTTTGATAGGCACGTTTCCCCATGATTGGACCGACGTCTCTCTGGACTGTAGGGTACAGTATGATGTGCTAGATTTCAAAAAATGGCAGCAAGAGGTTTCATCGCTGGCACAAGGTAAAGGTCTAGGTCTGAAACTGCGGTTTTTGCGTTTAATACATGGACCCAGACTAGCTCACCGTTATGCATCGTTTTTGCGGGACATGCTTAAGAGTTCATTCGCACCAGAAACTATACAAGACGATTTCAACGATATGATCCTGAGAAACGGTGGTTACAGTGAACTATTGGACTTTTCGAAGAGAATTCAGAGTTTCTCTGATTGGTGCACTTTAAATAGAGAGTTCGCAGCTGCAGAGGAGCATTTGCAACAGATGCCGAGCACTAGTAACCTCATGATCCAATATGAGCAGGGTAAAGATGAGAAAGTAGATTTGTCTAGGGCACTGTTGAGGTTACGTTGGACCAACCGCATACGTCAGAATCGTGTTGAAGTTATTTCTCATGTGAAGAGTTACTTCGATGCCGAAGGAGCTTTAAGTCAAGCCAATAAGAGCAACTGGCAGCAACGTAAGAGAGAATACGAAAGGGCAGCTAGACGGTTGTTTTCGTTTTTTCCCATCTGGATTGTGACCAATCTATCCGTGAGGCGCTCCTTGCCCTTGGTTCCAAATCTGTTTGACATGTGCGTTATTGATGAGGCTAGTCAGTGTGATATACCATCCGCTTTTCCATTGCTTTATCGGGCAAAACGTGCGATCATAATTGGCGATCCTAAGCAGCTGCGGCATATAAGCACTTTACCAGCAAGAAAAGAAGAAGATTTGGCCCAAAAATGCGCTCTGGACGATGTGCAATACTGGTCGTACACCAGCAAATCTATTTATGATATTTCGGAAAGGGCACTTTTTGCCAACAAAACAGAGCCGATTCTCCTTAGAGAGCATTATCGCTCTCATCCGGAAATTATCGAGTTTTCTAATCGCATCTTTTATGGTTCATTGATTGGACGTACCGATATGGACGAAGTTGAGAAAAGGCTTGGTAAATTACCCCCAGGTTTTTTCTGGCATGATGTTTGCGGAACAATATCGCACGAGCTATCTAGTGCCGAGAACCGTTTAGAAGCGGCATTAATATTAGACATGATTGAAAATTGGATGAAGCAGGGTTTGTTAGACGATTCAGCGTTTACCATTGGCGTTGTTACGCCCTTTAGACGTCAGGCAGATCATGTTAGAACGGAGCTGGGTGCGCGACATTGGCCTCCAGGAGTTAAAGGCCGAATCACTATCGGCACGGTACATACCTTTCAAGGAGATGAAGCTGATGTGGTATTTTTCTCAACAGTTGTAGCAGCTGATATGCCGCCTCGAAAGAAACAGTGGGTTGCAGAGAACTCTGAATTACTGAATGTTGCGGTTACACGTGCGAGGGGAGCGCTCCATGTAGTTGGTGATATGGCAGAATGTAAAGCAGCAGGTGGTGTATTAACTAAATTGGCAGAGTATGCCGAAAAGCTTGCGATTCAAAAGGAAGCATTCGTTGGGCTTTTTGAATCAGAGCCGGAACGCATTTTTGCGCAAATTCTTGATGAGTTGGGCCTATGGTATCAGCCTCAACATGAACAAAAGCATGCACGGTATGACTTTTTAGTAGCATCGCCTTTGGGCACTTTGTATGACATGGAAATTGATGGACGCCATCATAGTAGTGATTTCAATCTAAAAAATGATCTTTTACGGGATCTCAAGACAGAAGAAGCGGGGCACAGAGTCATCCGGTTTTCAGCCCGAAGCATAATGGAGGAATCTCACCGAGTTAAAGAGTTCTTGACGCATCTACCCTAATGAACAAATAGGTTCATTTACGGGATTGGATGAAAGTCGAGCTAATAGGATTAGGGGGTACCGATTCCTAGCGATATTGGCTACAAAAATCCAGCGCTTAATAACCATCGATAACCCTGACACGGATGCTATAGAAAACGAGAGTAAAACAGCGTGATACTTCGTCACTCAAATTCTAAAGGGAGGACATCGCGGTGTAAATGTGGAAGATAGACGTAATTAATAATATCTAACCATAAATAGGAGAGTCGTTGACATGTCCCAGCCTGGCCCAATTCCAACCGAATACACAGCAATCATGACCGGAGAACCCTTTTTGCATTTTGAGTTAAAGATAGTAGCTCAAATGCGCCGAAAAGGGCTTTCTAATAGTGAGATTCGTGAGCTAGTCAAGGCAGATAACTCTTTTCAATATAAAACTTCAAAAAGTATAGGGCGGGTACTAAAGGCAGTTTTGCGCCGTCTAGATGTTTTGAATGATCGCCTTGTGGAGCTCTGTGCCCAAGGCAGCCTATCTTCAAGCAGGATTGTTACGCTATTTGCGATTGCCAAAACAAACCTTTTGTTCTTTGAATTTCTCGAAGAAGTCTATAGGGAAAAATGTGCACTAGGCAACACTCCACTAACAGCTAAAGATGTCCGTATTTTCTTCACCCAAAAGAGCCAACAAAGCCCGCTTGTTGCCAATTGGAGTGAGGGGACTATCCGGAAAC
>JAAYNO010000224.1 GCA_012520855.1 Clostridiaceae bacterium
ATAATGTCAATGTTTCCGGTGAGATAAATGTACAGGGTATTGGCAGACTGGTCCTGTATACAAAAAATTTAAAAACCTCAAGCAATCACGGTGAAATAAACATTTCAAATGAATCCTTGCCCATTGAATCCTTCCTTGTTATTATGCCGCCGGCGGGAGCAAATGTTGGTATATTTGATGTAAACCGGTTCAGGGGTCTTTTGTATGCACCTGGAGCTAAGGTCAAATTACATGGAAACGATACATTTACAGGTGCAATGGTAGCAGGTGAAGTGACGAACAGCGGCAATTCAGATATAACCTATGTAAATGATGCGAATTTCATCACTGAATCTTATTTTGATGGTATCACTGATGAGACTGTAACAATAAGGTATGAAAAAGGAAAGTGGAAGTAACATGCTAAAACAAAGAAAAAAAATACATAATGGAGGTTTTTCATTAGTTGAGCTTTTAGTGTCTGCTGCCTTGCTGTTTATATTGGCAGCAGGATTTATCCCGCTGTTAACAAACTCATATTCAGGCATATTTTTAGCCGGAGAGAAAAATAAGTCTGCAAACCTGGCCCAGGGAGAGATCGAGAAACTGTTTTCCACAGGAACAACAGATGACGCCGATATATTGGCTATCAGTTTTGTTGATGGAATGAATATTACAACGATAGAAGTTCCGGGCAGGAAGATAAGTGTCGAAAAGGGTTCAGGAGATAATAAGGTTACATACAGCGTATTTATTCCAAAGCGTTAGCTAGAGAATACTCCGGATTCTAGTTTATAGTCCATAGTGATTCGGGTGAAGGGTTATGTTTATAAGATGCAAAAGTCACATAAAAAACAAAATGAAGAATAAAAGTGGTTTTTCAGTAATCGAGCTTCTTGTTGTGTTGGCCATTCTCGTTATTGTTATCACTCTTGGTTTTGAATTATTATCCTTTGGGAGGAATACCTTTGAGCGCGGTGAGAAGCGATATATTGTCCAGGAGAATGTTCGGCTGGCTTCAGAGTTGATTACCAGGGAATTACGCTATGCAAATGAGGTTGTAATACTGCCCGAAGTACCGCTAAGCTTTAATGAAGACAGAAAGTATATCTTTATTTCTGATGGTATCCTAAAGCATTATAAAGGAAACGGAAATTTAACTGATGCGCTTGGAGGTATCAATTCAGACGCTGAATTCACTACTCTTGAGTTTAGTAAAAGTGTTGCTTCCGATAGCGTTTTGAGTTTCGTAATAGGTGCAAAATCCGGAACAACACCATATGCTTCTGTTTCGGATGTCCAAATATTAAATTTTCCTGAAGGAAAATCAATTGACGATACAAGTCTGATCGATCTGAGCCTTGAGTCAGGATCTGTTATCTGCTATTCCCATGCAGACAATGAAAAAAGATTATTGGAATTCGGGTTCAAAAAGGTATACAATCCTTCTTTAAGCTCCTCTTATATAGCTTATGTAGATGAATACGAATATAACGTGAATATATACATATTCGGAGAAATAGATCTATCCGGTCTTATACCGCATTTTGAATATATAGGTAAATCCATAACTTTGGATGGCATTCCCCAGTATCCAAATGACCAGCCTGTTGATTTCAATACACCTCAAACATATACAATAACAGCACAGGATGGGTCCACGGTCGATTATCTGATCACCGTCACAAAAGCTTCCATGCCTCCGTCTGCTTCAGGTGTGAAAATAATCATTATAAATGAGGCTGGAGATAATGAAGACGAATATAATGCCGCATATGAGGATTCCCTTCTTGTAGGTGATTACCATTATATTCCCAATGGCTGCGGAGATGAAGGCGCTTCAGGATTCATATGGCAATGGTCGGAATCCGAAGATTTCTCATCACCAACAACGTTTGCCTATACGAAAGAGATAACTCCCATGGGTAAAGCCGGGTCATATGTGCGGTTCGGTGTCAAACCGGTTTCAGCAAGCGGTATTTCAGCAGAGACGTTCTATTTTAGTCCGCCTGAGCAAATCAAACCTATTGTAAGAAATGCATTCTGGAAAAAATTCATAGACGATATCGACACTGAAAACAGGCTTGAAAAGCCTGTAGGTTTTGTTTCATCTGTTTATAGGCGTCTTGATTATATCGTCGAGTCGATTATGTCTCCAAATACAGAAGACCTTAATTTAACCATTTCAAACGGAGCTGATGCTTACAATCCGCTTGTAGCTAATGGCGGTACTCATATTTCAAAAGATATTGCAGGTTATGTAGCCGACACCAACAGCTATAGCATTACCGTCGATGCGCAGGTAAGAGGAGGCAGCGGTTATGGAGTTCTTATCAACGGATCTGTCAATAAGAATAACAATAACAGAGACTCGGGCTATATGTTCCAGTTTGACCCCGGCGCGGGAGGATTCTTGGTAAGGAAAATCGAAAATGGTGATCATGATCCTACTAAAGCCCACGGATTAAAAGAAAGTGTTTACAGGCCATCGGATATAAGAAACAATGAATTCAGATGGACAGGCGACGACTACCAGGGAAATCCCGAATGGAACAAACGTTATTTGACTGAAATAGTTGTACAGATCCAGAATGACGGCAGCCTGATTTTTAAAGCGACGATTATCGATGAACAAGGGAACCGATCCAATGAAATGTGGTTTGGTGATTTCGGTTCTTATACCATGGATATATATGACGCATCAGGAAGAAGAACGACCACCAAGACTTTTAATGGCCAAAAAATGGGTACCGACAGCCATTGGTCAGGTGGATCAATGCTTGGACTCAGGACATGGAACCGGTCAGAAGGCTCATTTGATACACTTTTTCAAGAAATAATACTTGGTTCCGGATTTGGAATGGATATCGAATCTGCTGAATTCCTATCAACTGAAAAAATAATGATCAAGTTCAGTAAACCTTTAAACACATTGGATATGCCATTTTACCTTAAAGATGCTTCAGCGGGGAGAATATCATTTGACGGCAGATCGATCGACAGTGCTTCGATCAATGACTCAAACGGGGAATCACTCGAGATCAGTCTCCGGTCACCCTATGCATCCGCCTACCAGGTCAAGAATGGGGCAGAGAAAAAGCTATCCATATCAAAAGGTGGAGTGAAGCAAATATATGCCGGAGAGGTGGCTATACCCAATGGCAATAATTATGATGTCAACAGGGATACCACTCCGCCAATATTGTTGTCAAAGTCTGTTAGTAGCGGCAGAAATCTGGTCCTGAACTTCAGTGAGGAGATGGACCATGCCCAAATCACAGAACGGTCAAATTACAGTGTCATAAAATCAGGTAAAATAATAACTCCTGTCAGTATTACAACAGGCAATAACTATAAGACCGTGACTGTTAGATTTAATGAAAATGAAAATATAAATATAAACACAGATACTCTTATATTAAATAACCTTAAGGATGTTGCAGGTAATCCTTACGAACAGGATACCGAAGCGCCGACAGCGCCTACGGGATTGACCAGTACCGATAAAGGCAGAAATTATGTCGATTTGATATGGAATGCATCCAGCGACAATGTCTCTGTTACCGGGTATCAGGTGTATGTGAACGGTGATCATAATATGACTGTAACCGATACATCATGCAGGGTGTCATCTTTAAACAGAAACACAAATTATAGATTTACAGTCAGGGCTGTTGACGCTGAGGAGAATGTTTCAGAACCCAGCAATGAAATAAGTGTCAGGACAAATCGGAAATAATTAAATTATTTCCTAAACTGTGGATTTTTATGTTATAATGTTTTTGGTGGTATATATAATATATCATTATATGTCGAAAATATTTGAGGAATATTATTTTTGGGAGGGCAAATCATGTTGAAAACATTTATGAAAAATCAAAGGGGTTTCACCCTGGTCGAACTGATGGTCGTTGTGGTTATTATCGGTATCCTTACCGCAATTGCTGTACCAGTTTATAATTCGGTGACAGAAAATGCTGAAAGAATAGCAGTAGAAGCAAACTTAAGAACGATTGATAGTGCTATTATGCAGTATTATGCAAGCGGTAATACAGATGATTTAGAAAATGTAGATGATCTTGTAGATGCTGGTTTTTTACTGTCAAAACCTACAGGACCAAAGACCGCAAGTTATGGTATTGGGGGTTCAGGTACAGGACGATATGCAACAGTTTCTAGCACAGATGAGGTTGGAGGGAAAAAATTCGGTGTCGCGACAAGGTTATCAGCTGATATGTGGATTAGCGAATCCGGTGGTGGCAGTGACAGCTACGAT
>JAAYNO010000261.1 GCA_012520855.1 Clostridiaceae bacterium
GGAATGTCTATCAGATTTTTACTTATGTGAAAAATCAGGACAAAACCAATTCTGGAAATGTCGCCGGAATGCTTGTTTATGCTAAAACAGGAGAAGACATTACTCCCGATTGTGTATTTAATATGGGTAGCAATCAGATCGGTGCGAAAACGCTGGACCTGAACAAAGACTTCAATTTGATAGCTGCACAGCTCGATGCTATAGTTGAACAGTTTTTCGGATGCGCAATAGCATAAAAATTTGGATACGATACTGGAAGTCGGAAAAAAGGAGGCCAGTCAGATGCGACAATACACATGGGATGAATACTACGAAAAATTCTATGATTGGGCAGAAAGCACTCAAGCTCGCAATCTGTCTGGCCTAACCTCTTTAGGTTCTGCTGATGAGGTCGGTGAAATCATTATCGAACTGCAGGTCAATGTACCTGCGGCAAATCGGCTGCTCCGCAAAGCGGTCGAAGCGAAGCTGGCTTTTTCTGGCTCAGATCTGGTTGAGTTTGCCTGTATCAATGATAAGGCGCTGGCGGTAGCAGCAGTGCGCAATTCTGCAGAGCGTTTAACTGCTGAAGACATGGAATATCTGTACGGCGAGATTGACGATGAGGTCATCATTGAAATCTGCAAGCAAAGGAATATTCCGCTCCCGGAAGATTTGCGTGAAGAGGAAGAATACGAAGACGAAGAACCGGAGGAAGAAATCGAAGAAGAACCGCTTGAAGAGGTGGATATTTACATCAACGATTTTGTCCCGGAACCGCCTGCACCGAAGTTGGGCTTCTTTGGTACCCTTGCTGCTATTTTTGCAGGAGCAGCTGCCGGAGCGTCCTCTAACCAAGGTAGGAGACACAATGGGCGATGCAACGGCGACTGTGCTAACTGTCCGCCACACTATGGATACCGCTATGGACGCTGGTATTATGGTCATGACCATGTACACGGATGTGAGTTTGGCGGCAACAAAGGCAGCGGCAGTATGGATTAGCGGAGGACGGTTATGTTCGGACGAAAGAAGAAGGCTCCTGAGCCTGTATACGATATAACTCAAAAAGAAAAAAAGACTTGGTGGGGAGGCACAAAAATAGTACCTACCACCAAGGAAGAGCAACGGAAAATGAAAGCTGAAATCCTGAAACGAAATCCCAACGCCACAGTTCTTGACAGTAAGGCCAAGAAGAAAAAGGAGTTGGAATGGATTGACCGCATCGAGGAATTTGATGCTTTCATGAATGACTGATGGAGGTGCTGGTATGACAAACCAAGATAAAATAAAGGCAATCAGACATACCATCGACCATCCGAACACCGAGGACGCCTATTACCGGCTTCTTGAGGACATTGGTGGTTTAAAACGAAATTACTGGGATTATATGATAACTGAGCCTATCGACTGCGATAAGGAACTGGAACGGATCCCGGATGCTGACTATGAATTATGCACGGCACTGCTTACCATGATTCTGCGTGAAGACCATTTTTCAAATGGACAATTGCGTGTGCGCTACGAGGACGGACAAGTGGATGCGATTCTGAATCGAATGATTGATACACTTACATAGCGAGGTACGGAGGATAGATATGTTTGGATTTGGACGAAAGAAGATTGATAAGGGCAAATGGGCCGAGGTAATCTACGGCAAGAAAATACCCAATTCAGAGGCACAGTCCGTGGAGCAGCTCACGAAGTATACTACGATGATGTTGGAACAACATTACCGGATTATCAATGACAGCGTCCAGATTGTGCATAACACTAAGTACGAGGAAACGAGACAGGGCCGACTTGAACTGTGTCGCAGCCACTACCAAGAAATGATGAAGTTGGAGCCGTTTTGCAATGCAGAGCAGAAGGCTATGATTTAGAGTGCCAAGAAGATGCTGAAAGGCATCATTTGATTTCGCAGGTAGAACCTTTTAATTTTGGCATACTTTTTAATTTTACCTTTTCCGGGCCTGTCGGGATGACTTCCGGCACCGTCCGATGCGGGTATAAAACACTGACAATAGAATAAAGGCTGGGCTTCCACAGACAGCAAATGCCGTGAAAGTCCAGCAAAATCAAGCCTTTTTCGGTATTTATACACCGGAGAAGGCTTTTTTCTTTGTATCAAACATAGCGTCTTGATAGAACCAGCTAGCTAAACCTTTTATTTTACGCCTCCTTATTTAATTGCTTTTTTCGCCTAAAAACTATTAACAAAACAATTATTATAAGCATTAAGAATATAGTTATGAGCAAAAGGGCTTCTATACTTAGGAGCCTGCTTGTTTCCTTGTCCTCTTCTTGCTCTGCTAAA
>JAAYNO010000225.1 GCA_012520855.1 Clostridiaceae bacterium
ATAGGCGGAGCGGTGACTTATTTGGTTTACTCAAAAGTTTTCTCTCCGGAAAAGAAGATTGAGAAAATAGCTCTTCCACAAAGAGTTGAGTATGTGAACAAGGCTTTTACTGTCCCTATTCCATTACCTGGCAATAGCGTGAACCATTCTTTAAAGCAAGAGGTCGATCTTGTAAGACCTGTGGTTATGCCCGCAGTCAAGGAAGCAATGCAAGAATCTGCTTGCACGAGAACAAAATTCACCGCTCCGATGTCTGTTGAAAATTTATCACCATTAACTATCAGGGGGGCTATGGATTATAAAAATAAAGCATCGGCTTTTACAGAAAAGCATAAAGATAAAACAGTGATTTTGGATTGCGGTAAATTAAAGCTTCCTCACTTGAAAAAGCCGCTGGGTAATAGCTTTGAAACCATCATTTTAGACAATTTTCCGTTTATGTTAGGAAGACTTGAGAGCCAGGTGGATTATTGCATAAATAATCCGGCGATAGGCAAGCTCCATGCTGAGATAAAAACCACGCCCGAAGGCTATGTCATCTCAGATATGAATTCGCTTAACGGAACTTTTGTAAACGGAGAGCGAGTATATACAGGAAATGACGCAGCTATTAAGAGCGGTGACCGTATCACCCTTGGCAATGAGGAGTTTGTGTTTTACAGTGAAACTTTTCCTTGACACAAGAGCAGACGGACAATATAATAATGTATAAATATTCTTAAACGCATTGATGGAGAGCAGTAGCGAACCCTTTCAACGATGAAGAGAGCTGCCGAATGGTGAAAGTGCAGACGTGGAAGAGCGTGAATCTCGCTCCGGAGCGGATCGCTGAAGTAAGCCGGTGTAAGGCGCTTATTGTAGGCTGATACGGAAACAGCCGTTACACTGTCAGGCATTGTAAAGATGCTGGATTGAGCGGGCACATTTGTGTCAATTAGAGTGGTACCACGGAGTATAACCTTCGTCTCTTAACAGGAGACGAAGGTTTTTTATTTTGAACACAGTGAACACAGAGGAACCGTCCCCTTGTGTTGTGAAGGAGGTAGTAAGATGAGTGAACTTATGCATATTACTGTAGGAGGGTTATTGGAAGAAATCGCAAAGAAATACCCTGACAGACTTGCGGTAAAATACACTGACAGGCCGTATGAGAGAACATGGAAAGAATTTAATGAGGAAGCTACCAGAATTGCGAAAGGCCTTTTAAGCATTGGCATAAGAAAAGGAGATCATGTTGCGATTTGGGCAACAAATTATCCCGAATGGCTGTTGACTCTTTTCGCTACTGCAAAGATAGGTGCAATTCTGGTCACAGTAAATACAAACTATAAAGTCTTTGAGGTTGAATACTTGCTGAGACAGTCAGATTCGAAATGCCTTGTTATGATAAAGGGCTTTAAGGATTCTGACTATGTAAGCATAATAAATGAGCTTTGCCCCACATTGAAGGACAGTAAACCCGGTGAGCTCAATAATCCTATGCTTCCATATTTAAAAGATATTATCTTTGTCGGAGAAAATTGCCCTCCCGGTATGTATAGTTGGAATGATCTATATACTATGGCGGACGATGTTTCAGATGAAGAGTACATAGAGAATTTTAACTCCCTGGATCCCCATGAGGTTATAAACATGCAGTATACATCGGGTACAACCGGCTTTCCCAAAGGTGTAATGCTGTCCCATTTCAATATTATCAATAACGGAAAAAGTATTGGTGACCGTATGAAGTTCACCGAGGAGGATAAGCTTTGCATTCCTGTACCCTTCTTTCATTGCTTCGGTCTTGTTCTGGCAATAATGGCTTCTTTGACCCATGGCACTGCTATGGTTCCTCTGGAATACTATCAGCCTCTCAAGGTAATGGAAGCTATACAAAATGAAGGCTGCACCGCTGTTCATGGTGTACCGACCATGTTTATCGCCATGCTGGAGCATCCTGAATTTAAGAATTTTAAGTTTCCTAGACTAAGAACTGGTATTATGGCCGGGTCCCCATGCCCTGTGAAAGTTATGCAGCAAGTGGCTGATGTAATGGGAGCAAGGGAAATCACGATTGTCTATGGCCAGACCGAGTCTTCTCCCGGATGTACTCAGACCACTACCGACGATAGCCTGGAAATAAGAGTCTCAACTGTTGGACGTGTTTTTCCTCATGTGGAAGCAAAGATAGTTGACCCGGCAACAGGGAAAGAATGTCCTCCCAATGTTCCCGGGGAATTCTGCACCAGGGGATATCATGTTATGAAAGGATATTATAAAATGCCCGAGGCTACTGCGCAGGTAATAGATAAGGAAGGCTGGCTACATACAGGTGATTTGGCATCAGTGGATGAAAATGGCTATTATAAAATTACAGGGCGCATCAAGGATATGATTATACGCGGAGGAGAAAATATCTATCCAAAAGAAATAGAAGAATTTCTCTATACATACCCTAAAGTAAAGGATGTTCAGGTTATTGGCGTACCCAGCAAGGAGTATGGGGAAGAGGTGATGGCCTGGATAATCTTAAAAGATGGAGAAACTGCTACAGAACAGGAAATCAAAGATTTTGTCAGATCACATATGGCAAGGCATAAGACCCCG
>JAAYNO010000262.1 GCA_012520855.1 Clostridiaceae bacterium
AGATGCAGCCTGGGAATTCTTGAAATGGTGGACCCGGGAAGATACGCAAGTTCGTTTTGGTCGGGAGCTAGAAAGTTTGATGGGCGAAGCAGGCCGCTATCCCACATCCAATGTGGAGGCCTTTAAGCAGCTGCCCTGGAGTGTGGAAGAGCGGGAGAAGCTCTTGGAACAGTGGGCTTGGGTTGAGGGAAATGGGGAGGTGCCCGGGAGTTATTATATGCTGCGCATGTTTGAATGGGCCTTTCGGGCGGTGGTGATCCAGCAGGCACCTGTGCGCCAAACCCTGCTGGAGTACGACCGGCAGATCAATTATGAGCTGCAAGTAAAACGAAAGGAGTTTGGTCTTGAAACCGATCTTAGCGCTGTCCCTGAGATATGGCGCAAGCTTTACTGGGAGAAGTTCACCCATGTGAGCTCTCCAGAGGGAAGGGAGGGTTGTCCATGAGTACCTGGGCTAGGATCAAACGGCATAAAGTATCCTATCTTTTTATTGCCCCCTTCGGAATTCTATTCTTCACTTTTACAGTAATTCCGGTCTTGGTGGCCATGGTGCTAAGCTTCACCAACTTTAACATGCTCCAGGCTCCTTCCTTTGTGGGCTGGAGCAACTACATCCGCCTTTTTCTGGAAGATGAGGTTTTTCTCATTGCTATTAAGAATACCTTTATCTTTGCTTCCATAACTGGCCCCCTAAGCTACTTGGCCTGTTTTCTGGTGGCCTGGCTGATCAATGAACTCAAACCCTGGCTGCGGGCCATCTTAACCCTGCTCTTTTACGCACCGGCCATTTCTGGCAAGGCCTACTACATTTGGACCATTATCTTTAGCGGCGATACCTACGGAATTCTCAACGCCAACCTCTTGTATTGGGGAATTATCGATCGACCTATCCAGTGGCTGAATGATCCCGCCTTCATCATGCCCATTACCATTTTGGTTGTGCTCTGGATGAGTCTGGGTACGAGTTTTTTGGTGTTCATTGCAGGGCTGCAGGGGATCGATCATCGACTCTACGAGGCTGGGGCCATCGATGGGATTCGCCATCGTTGGCAGGAACTCTGGCATTTGACCATTCCCATGATGCGAGGCTATCTTATGTTTGGTGCGATCATGGCCATCACTAACTCCTTTACTATTTTCAATGAAATACGTGACTTGACTGGGTTTCCCAGTACAGACTATGCCGCCCACACCATCATCCAGGCCTTGCAGGATCACGGCAGCATTCGCTTTGAGATGGGCTATGCATCAGCTATTGCTGTGGTATTGTTCTTGACCATGCTCACGATACAGCGTGTTGTGCAGAAGCTCCTCAACCGAGTGGGGGGTGGCCAATGATGAAGTTTTCCTTGACGAAACGCAGGGTATCCCGCTCCTTCGGCGGTGATCTGTTTATCTTTGTCATCCTGGCCATGATGGCAGCGTTTATGGCGATACCCATGGTCTTGGCCATCAGCAATGCCTTTAAACCATTGAACGAGTTTTTCCTCTTTCCACCGAGGCTTATTGTGCGCAATCCAACCATGGATAACTTCCTTAACCTCTTTACCATCATGGGAGGGTCCTGGGTACCCTTATCGCGGTACCTACTCAATTCCCTGATTATTGTCTTTTTCGGTACCGCTGGGAA
>JAAYNO010000035.1 GCA_012520855.1 Clostridiaceae bacterium
ATTCTCCGAATTTCACAAGTGGCGTTACCACGGTATTCAACAATGATAGGGACAACAGTGCGGGACTTGGTGTTGGAAGCGATCAGGAATACGCTGAAACTGCCGGCGGCAAATCAATACCAGTTGACGGTGTCAGTGCCAGATATGTCAGGTTATATACCAATGGAAGCACCGCAAATATCTACAACCATTATGTTGAAGTGGAAGTGATGGTGCCGGGTAGCGGAGGGTCTGGCTCCGATCCCGGGGATCCGCCTGACGATCCACCTGACGATCCCCCGGTTCCCGGAACAAATGTTGCTCTGGGAAAGAGCGTAACATCAAGTATAGGTCAGTTAGGCACCGTAATGACTGACGGAGATAAAAACACCTATAACTATCAGGGTGTGCATGAAGGGCTGCAATGGGTGCAAATAGACCTTGGCCAGATTCATACTATAAACATGATAAAAATCTGGCATTATTTCGGTGACGGGAGAAAATACAGGGATGTAATAGTCAGAGCTTCAAATTCCTCGAATTTCTCCAGTGGGGTCGTTACATTATTTAATAATGACAACGGTTTTTTCCGGCTCTTGCGTATATTATATAACCGAGACGAGCGGTATGAGATTTTCGGTCAGAGTATTCCCTGATAAAGAAAATACATTGCATTTTACTCTCGGGATCGAAAACCTTTCGCAAAAAGCACAGCAGTTATTTATTTCATCCTTCTTAAATCCGTTTCTGCGTCATGATTTATTTGAAGGGGCAGAAAACAGATGGTTCAGGGAGGTAAGGCTTATTCAGCCTGCAATCGGGGGCAGCGATTTAGGAAGCTTCATGATCAAGGCAAATGAAGACCTGAGCAGGACAGAATCCGTATCCAATATTGCTGCCATATTAAGGCTGGTTACACTTTATGGAAACAGCAGGATCATATCCCATGAGGAAACTGCTTCCCGGTATGAGTATGTAGGGGGTATAATGAATAACCTCAGCTATCCTTATCCATTGTACAGCGGACATCTGCCGGTAAAGAAAACCCCGTGCGCTTTTACCGAAACAGGAGCGGCGGGGGATATTATTCATTTTGGTATAGGGCCCGGATCAATGGCCAGATATGATATTGAGTTTAAATATAAGACTCATTGTGTGGATGAAAAAGATGCCGAGTTGCTGTTTGCTAAACCTTTCCTGCCTGCTGAGAGAGACAATCTTCTGGCAAGCCTGGAAAATGAGTCCATACAGGTCTCAAATACTCTGGCGATTGAATTTGCAGGCGAATCAAAAGGTCCTGTTGAAAGCGGTGTGCTTAATTCTTTTTTTTATCACCTGATGAAGCAGGTTAAATTCTGCTCGCTGATAAAAGGCTATGTTCAACTCTCACCACTTTCCATGATAGGGATAAGAGATGTTTTTCAGGCTTTGGAAGCTTATATGTTCTGGGAACCTTCCGCAGCGAGGAGGAAAATGCTTGAGGCGCTCAATTTTGTTCTGGAAGACGGACGATGCCCCCGGCAATATACACTTCCTGTAAAAAAGGGAGCTCCCGCACACATGGACTTAAGGCCTTTCATAGACCAGGGCTCATGGGTCATATCGGCTGTTTCGACATATCTCAAGCTAACCGGAGATATGGGATTTTTAAATGAATCATGCGGTTATTGCCGGGCTGATGAAGAGAAGGGTGTGGGAGCATGCAGCGGAATATGTGATAGCGTCCTCGATCATTTGATAAGAATAATGGATTACCTTCTAAAGAACAGAGACTTTGGGCATACAGGACTCATAAGAGCATTGTACGGAGATTGGAATGATGCTCTTGACGGGCTTGGTGTAAGCAATGAACAGGGTGTTGCTTACGGGACAGGTGTATCGGTTATGGCATCTCTCCATGTGTATCAAAATCTGGCTGAAATCATAGGTATTATTGAAAAGGCTAAAAACGAGCTGCAGCTGAGCGATCATATCTTAGCGAAAATACCCCAATATTCTGAAGCAAGAGACGTTCTTGAAACGAATATCCTTAAATATGCTGTTGTTAAGGGGCCTGATGCAGAGAAAAGAATAGTGCACGGCTGGGGCGACAAAAGGTCATATCTTGTCGGCGGCTTTTGCGATCCGGATGGGAGATCAAGATACAGCCTTACCTCAAATGCATTCTGGGTTTTATCGGGCATATATGAAAAAAGTACAGAAATGAAAAATGAGATATTAAAGGCATTCAATCAATTAGATTCAAAATATGGGTTTAGGACTTTCGAGCCGTATTTCCCATCGAATTGCCCCGGAGTTGGGAGAATTCCAAAACTTCCACGGGGAACTGCTGAAAATGGCGCTGTGTATATACATGCTTCTACATTTGCAGTAATGGCACTTTTTAAGATGGGATTGGCTAAGGAGGCCTGGAATCAGATTTTTAAGCTATTGCCTGTTACCCACCACAAGATTTCCTGCTCTCCATATGTAATGCCAAATTCATATGGATATAATGATGAATTGAACATTGATGGAGAGTCGATGAGCGATTGGCAAACAGGAAGCTCCAATGTTTTATTCAAAATTTTTATAAGATTTGTTCTGGGCATCGAGCCGGACCATGATCACCTGATGATTCAGCCTGCTAACTGGTATCCGTTTGAAGAATTCAGGGTGAATATTAAGATACGTTCATGTCTTTTGAGACTGCATTACAAAAAATCGGGCGTGGGAAATAGAAAATTCTATATTAACGGAAGAATTCATGAAGGAAAATATAACCAACATATGAAGACAGAATATATACAAATACCCTGGAATCAACTTAATATGCGTACTTATGACATATTAACAGAAGATTGAATAAATGTCACCCTAAAATGCTTATATTTTCAAGACTTGTAGAGTTATCATCAGTAATGATACAATAAAATCGATGTCCGGGTTTATTCTGGCAAATTGATTTTTCTGGAGGGGTGTTATGCTAGACATTAATGAGGAATTATCCAAATTTGAATTTATTGATGTTGAAAGTGTTGAAGAAAAGATTGGCAGAATACCCGATGATATGAAGAATGCGATAGATCTTTACAATAAAGCGCTTGATGATTTAAGGAGCAATAATGAAGATATCGCAATAATAGCGTTAAAAAAGGCTATTGCTATTTACCCTGCATTTTATGAAGCCATGAACCTTATGGGGATCTGTTTTTTAAAGCTGGGTGATGAGGACAATGCCCGGCATATGTTCAATAAAGTTATCCAAATGGATGATAACAGTATACGAGCTTCAAAATATCTGGATCAAATGGACGGTAAAGTTCCGTCAGAAGAGGTTAACGCCAACAAATCAAAACGGATGAGGAAAGTTGCCACAACAGCAGAGTGGATTAGAAGCGGTCTTTCCCCGGAAAAAAATAACCCTTATTATTTTAAATATATACTTGGAATTTTAATCGGTATTTTTGCCATGTGCCTTGTTTGGATAATTGTTCCCTCGGGCAGTCCTGTCAATATCAATATTGGCGATCTGTTTAAAAAGGCTGTCGATACATCCCCTGAGCTAAAGAAGCTGGAAACTGAAAATACGGAGCTGAGTACTCGTTTAAATGAAGCAAACGAGGCTTTAATGCAGGCAAATGAAACTGAGAGACAGCTGCGGGATCAAATGGAGCAGTACATACATTGGAGTGCTATTCTTCGCAATCTTCAAAATCTCTACTGGGAAGAAAAATATAAAGAAGTAGTGATCCAAATAGAAAGGGATCTGGCAGGTCTGGACATGCCCGGGGATATTGCTTACGAAATCGATGAATTAAACAGTAAATGTAAGCCCAGGGCAGTATCACAATTTTATGAATCAGCGAGAGCTATATATAAATCCAATGCAAATTCCCGATCCCTTGATTTGTATAAAGAAGCAGCCGATGAATTCATCATGGCTATAAAAATAATCGAAGAGATGGATTCTAAGCCAAGCATAGCAGTTGATGCATATTACTATGGAGGCAAAGCTATAGCACTCTCTCAATATCCTTCAAAAGAAGCTGCCGAAGAAGAGGCTTTAAGATGCTTTAATGCCGTTATTGAAATTGCGCCGAGATCCCAAATGGCCTCCTATGCCCGGTCAAGGATAAATGATATTGAATCGGGAAAGGCAATAAAACATTAGGATTTACTTGATGCAAAAGAGGTTGCCGTTATGACAACCTCTTTTATTCGTGTATTACTTATGCTTAAATCTAAAAATTTTCAGCTCAGCTTATAAAGAACCTTTTTAAGCCTGGCAAAGCGAGGAAGACCATCTTCGATCAGGGGCTTAGATTCACCTTCGATCAAAGGCAGAGCATAATCGATAAAGTCCTGTGTCAACCCGGTTCCCTCGGCATTGATCCACTCTTTAGGTATCTTTTTCTCGGTGTTGGCAACATCTGAGAGATTAACAAGAATATAATTACATGAATATTTACCGTTCTTTTC
Organism: Clostridiaceae bacterium; assembly: GCA_012520855.1. Classification (GTDB taxonomy): domain Bacteria; phylum Bacillota; class Clostridia; order DSM-8532; family DSM-8532; genus DTU059. The sequence goes on from JAAYNO010000035.1 coordinate 4,441, forward strand.
TGCTCTTTCATATGCCACCATGTAATCTGTATAGCCTTCCACCGCATACTGGACGGCTTTCTGTCCGGCTGTAAAGGCTTCCTCAACGTCTGTTTTTGAAGCCCAGTGTGCAGCACATCTTTGAAGAAGAGAGAATTCGATAGCGCGGGTTTTGCAGCCCAGCTCTTCCTTAAGCACATTTGCAAGAACCTGAGCAGTACCTCCCAGTTGGGCATGTCCGAATGAATCCTTTGTTTTTGCGAGATCCGAACCATACTCCGATATATACTTGCCGGCCTTATCCTTAACACCTTCTGATACAGCGACAATCAGCTTACCGTTGTTATTCTCATAAACTTTTTTGCAATCGGCAATAAACTTGTCCATATCAAATACAATTTCGGGTAGATAGATCAAGTCAGGACCTGCACCTTTGTGAGAGGCTAAAGCGGTAGCGGCTGTAAGCCAACCAGCGTTTCTTCCCATTACTTCAAGAACACAGACCATAGGAGTGTCATATACACGAGCATCATGGTAAACTTCCATAGTTGCGGTTGCAACATACTTTGCAGCACTTGCATAACCAGGGCAGTGATCGGTTGCGTAAAGGTCGTTATCAATTGTCTTGGGAACACCGATCACACGGCATTCATATCCGGACTTCTGCATGAACTTACTTATTTTGTTGCAGGTATCCATTGAATCGTTCCCGCCATTATAAAAGAAATAACGGATATCATACTTTTTGAAGACCTCAAGGATCCTTTTATAGTCAGTGTCATCCTTATCGGGATCTGCGAGCTTATACCTTACTGAACCCAGTGCTGATGATGGTGTTGTTTTCAAAAGCTCCAGCTCCTGGGGGTCTTCCATTGTTATGTCGTAAAATTTCTCATTGAGTATACCGCGTATACCATTTGCTGCACCGAACACCTTGGTAATACAGTCAGTCTTAAGTGCCTCGGTAAATACACCGGCAGCGCTTGAATTTATTACCGAAGTGGGGCCTCCTGACTGACCAAAAATCGCGTTTCCAACTAATTTTGCCATGTTTTTTGCCTCCATTCTTATTTTGTTTATTTAAATTATTAACTTACCAAAGTATTTAACCAACATATATTACCACATGGAACAAATGTGGCAACTGCTAACTTGTCCATAGAAATATCCTGCGGATATTATACCATGGTTTTTATAATTGTGTTAAATTTTTTACAAACTTTTTTTATTTTATATATTTAGCAGACAACATCTCTTATTAATTAAAACTCATATGACGATTGACAACACCTTTAAAAGCCCGGATAATAATATTATGAATAGGGATCCAAAAATAAATAAGAATAATATTTTGAGAGGATGATACCATGCAAAAGAAGTCTAAGATACTAGTCGTCGGAAGTTTTGTGATGGATCTGATAGTCAGTACCAGCCGGGTCCCCAATGAAGGGGAAACAGTAATTGCCGGGCTGGACTTTAAGACGGCTTCAGGTGGAAAGGGAGCTAATCAGGCTGTTCAGGCAGCAAAATTAGGAGCCGATGTGACCTTTGTCGGTAAGGTAGGAAACGACAGCTTTGGTAAAGAGATGGTTGCCG
>JAAYNO010000226.1 GCA_012520855.1 Clostridiaceae bacterium
AAAATGAGTAAAGAGGACCGTCCCCTATACTCATAAGCAATCAGACAATAAGTTCGTTAAAGTTTCTACAAATTGGTTACTTAGTATATATTGTTTGGGCCAATTTGTGCAAATAGCCTAAAAGATTTAAAGCATATTGACGAGAAAATGTCTACTTGGTATAATAAGACATCAGACAATCTGACAGGACATCACAAACTGTTGCCGAAGTGGTGATTGAAATGGAGGAGAGATAAGCATGACACTGAAAGAAAAGTACGGAAAAATTCTATTGCCCCTGGTGACACCTTACGACAAAAACGAAGAAGTAGATTACGATAAGTATTCAGAGTTAATCGAATACTTAATCAAAAACGATCTGTGTGATACCTTTATTGTTACCGGTACGACCGGTGAAGCAGTCCTTCTCACCTTTGAGGAGAGGGTAAAATTAATGGAAACAGCAGTAAAAACGGTCAATGGCAGAAAACCCATCGTTGCCGGTACTGGCTGTGCATCTACAAAAGAGACCATAGCACTTACCAACAAAGCATACGAATTAGGAATAGAAATGTGCATGGTGGTCGCTCCATTCTATAACAAACCTACCCAGGAGGGTATGTATATTCATTACAAGACACTTGCAGAAAACACAAAAGCAAAAATTCTTCTTTACAATATTCCTATTTTTGTAGGCGTAAATCTGGAAGCTTCAACAGTAGGCAGACTTGCCGAAATCGAAAATATCGTCGGTATCAAGGATGAGGCTGGAGTTAATCCAACCCAGATCACAGATTATTACCTGGCTACAAAGGACATTAATCCTGATTTCCTTATATACAATGGCGACGATATTATGCTTCTTCCTACGATCGTACAAGGAGCAATAGGCATAGTAAGCGGCGGAGCCCATATCTTCGGTCATGATATCCGCGCGATTTTCGAAAACTTTGAAAAAGGCGAAAATGAGAAAGCAAAAGAACTTTTCATACCACTTTACAGGTTCTGTAGGTCTTGCGGACAGAACGGAAGGATCTTGCCGAACTCGATTTTGAGACCTGCGATCGAAATGGTTACAGGTATTAAGGTTGGTCCCGCAAGAAGGCCGTTGGCACCGATAACTGCTGAAGAAACAGAAGTTATGAAGAGTATATTAGTGGAGATAGGTAAACTTAGCTGACTTTTGACAACCGGGCTGCACCACGGTCCACAGCAAGGCTGCATCAGGGCGACACCATGATCAACAGCAAGGCCGCATCAGGGCAACATCAGGATTTACACCATGAATGCTTCATGATAGTACAGGAAGTATAGAGCCCACTGAAGGAATCCGCAGGCGACTTATACCATAAGCCGCCAGGTCATCCTCGAATGGAGCGAAGCGAAACAACATGCTTTGCAGGTTGTCTTGAAGGATCTTAACGTTGTCTTTTACAGCAGACAAGATCATTCGCTTCGCTCCGGATGACAATCTGGGAAAGACTTTCAAGGGTAATTTCTAAGGACCTTTCTTATGGACAAAGGAAGCCCAGCACGCCACATTATGCAAAATAGATAAAAATCCTAAAGTTTGGCATTGAATTTATATATAAAATGACATAAAATATGAATAGAGAGAAAAAACAAAAAGAATAATAATCAATACGGATTGTCTGATGTCATATTATCGCTCAAACAGCGAATCATAAATGTTTGAGGATAAATCATTACAACTAGGAGAGTAGCAATTGCATCGGCAAAGGCAATTATCAACTCTTCCAGGTAAGGAGTGATCTGCAGAATGAGAAACGGTTCTCCCATTATGCTGGGTTCTGGAAGATATATTCAATGTCCGGGAGCTATTCATCAAATAGGCAAGGAAGCCAGTTACTTTGGGAAAAAGGTCCTGATAGTAGCAGGCAAGACCCCTTGGGAGAAATTTGGCGAGGCTGTTTCCCGGAGTCTTAAAGATTGTGGAATCGATTATCAAGTACATCCTTTCAAAGGATATTGTTCGGAATCTAATACCAACACAATTAAAGAAGAAGCCGCAAAATATGGTGCTGAACTTATAATTGGCATTGGAGGTGGTAGATGTCTAGATACGGCCAAGTGGGCAGCCAACTTATTTGGTGTCCGCTGTATAACTGTTCCTACATCAGCTGCAACATGCGCAGCTTATGTCACTCTATGTGTTATGTATGACGATACGGGCTCAACTCTCTGTTCGGTCTTTACCGATCAGGAAGTCGCTGCGGCAATCGTTGACACAGAGATCATTGCAAAAGATTGTCCGCCGAGAATGTTTGCTGCGGGAATCGCAGACGCATTGGCTAAATATCCCGAGGTTGATTTCAGCATGATATATTCAACCGATTGGGAGAAGTCTGTTTTACCGGCGCTGGCCCTTGAAGTTGCAAAATTCAATACTCAAAAATATTTTGCATCGGGACTTGAGGCCCTGGAGGATGTAAGAAACGGAAAGGCCACAGAAGTAATGGAGGATATCCTCTGTACCAATATCGTCCTTACTGGTATGGTTTCCGCTCTTGCAAGCGGTGGTAAACAGCTTGCCATAGCACACTCTTTCTATGATTGTGTGTGCACATTATTCAAGCCGCAGCGGGCAAAACATCTACATGGAGAAATCGTTTCCTGCGGAATTGCTGTGCAAATGGGAACCAATGGGTATCCCGAAGAGCAAATCGAGGAAACAGTGGATTTCTTAAAGTCTATTGGCACACCAACAAAACTTGGTGACATTGGTATCGAAGCAACGGATGAAAATCTGGAAAGCATCTATGGTTATGTTTTTTCCAATATGGGCATATCAGATGCCGATATGCAGGAAAAAATAAAGGCAAACTTCAGCAGAATAATTTAAAATGCCTGAAAGTATTAAAGGAGGACTATTATGAAACTCACAATTAAGAAAATTATTGTAATGTTATTAACAGTTGCAATGATTATGGTGCCCATGACCTTTTCATTTGCAGCCGAGCCTGAGGTAGTTAAGATTGCGTTTACCGATCCTCCGACTCTGAATATCGGTGAAATGACGATCTACCATCCTTCCTATGCAGCAATGCTGGCATTTAAGGGAGGCTTTGAAAAGTATACCGCAGGAAGATATGTTGTTGAGCTTTATCCCTATGGTACATTGGGAGATGCCGCATCCAACCTGGAGCAAATGCTGTCGGGCACATTACACGGCGGAACACCCGCTGATGGCGCATTAGCCCCGTTCTACAAAAATATTCAGGTGTTTTCCATCCCATACCTTTTTGATAGTGCATTAACGGCATATGATATCCTGGATGGCGAATTTGGTCAGAAGCTGGTCGAGGATATGGCAAAAACATCGGGATTAAGAATCATCGCTTCCTATGATAACGGCGGATACAGAAACTTCTCCAACAGCAAAAGACAGGTAAAAAATGCTGATGATATGAAAGGCCTGAAGATCCGTACCATGGATATCCCTGTTCATATGGAGATAGTAAAAGCTTTAGGCGCTTCTCCTACACCTATAGCATTTCTTGAGCTGTACAGCGCTCTTCAGACAAAGGTTGTTGACGGACAGGAGAACTCTGCAATCACAATGCTTGGCGCATCTCTGCAGGAAGTTCAGCCTCATGTAACTCTTGACGGTCACCTTCTCGGCCTTGCATTCTTAACTATAAGTGAAGACTGGTTCCAAAGCCTGAGCAAGGAAGATCAGGAAGCATGTCTGAAAGCTGGACGTGAAGCTTCATTTGCTGCCAGAGGTACAGTTCGTTATGCAGAATCCTTTGCTATAGATACACTCAAGACTCAGGGCGTTACTGTATATTCCCCGACTGCTGAGGAAATGGAGACATTTAAAATAGCTCAGGAGCCTGCGATCAAATGGCTGAAGGATAACATTGATGCTAGTTTCGTTGAAGAATTGCTTGCATTGGTCGAGTCAGGAAAAGTGGGAACTGGTGTACCCCCTGCAGCAACAAAGCAAGAGCCCGCTGCTCCGGCAGAACCGGGTGCGTCAGCAACTCCTGCACCTACAACTCCGGCACCTTCAGGCGGTGATACTGCCAAGACTGCAAACAACACCATCCTTTATGTTATTATAGGTGCTGTAGTAGTATTAATAGCTGCGTTCGCGCTGACCAGAAAACAGAAAAAATCATAATAATAAATACTGAAAAAATTTCTTAAGCGGTCACAGTATTGTTTTAAGACCGGTCATTAGTTTAATGCCGCCATCCCGTCGCTGATTATATGTGCTTAAGATGGCGGCTTTTTGAATAAAATGGTATACTAAGTCTAAAATCCGTATTACTAATAAGGAGTGATATAATGTCATCAATTGTGGATGCTTTCCTGGATTTTCTGGACTTTCTGGACAACATAGTAAAATGGGTTTGCATCATCCTGACGGGAGTAATGTTTGCGGTTGTTTTACTTCAGGTGTTTGCAAGGCTGCTTCCGGTCCCAAAACCACCCTGGACAGAGGAGATGGCCCGTTATCTGATGATTTATCTTTCCTTTATCGGTGCAAGCACAGGAATAAAAAAGTGGAACAATATAAATGTTGATATGTTTATTAAAAAATTCCCTGCAGTGGTTCAGAAAGTTGTATCGGTACTTATAAAGCTGTCAGTGCTGGTATTTATAATCATTATAGGCTATCTTGGATATAAGGTATTTCCCTCAGTAGGAAGCCGCCAGATGAGCGCTACCATGAATATACCTATGCTGATACCTCAGCTTTCAATAGTGATCGGCTGTGCGCTGATGAGCCTGCAGTTGATTGGAGTGTTGATAAGGGAATTCTACAAAGGAGGGGAACCGAATGCTTGAGTTTGTAATCGCGACAGCCATATTGATTTTCACTATTATGATCGGTGTTCCCATAGCCTTTTCTATCGGCGGAACGACCCTGATTTATATTTTAATGACAAATCCTCAGAATATAACTGTAATGCCCATCAGAATGTTTTCGGGCATAAACTCCTTCACGCTGATGGCTCTTCCGCTGTTTGTACTGGCGGCCGAGATCATGATTAAGACGGGAATATCTTCAAGGCTCTTTGACTTCGTCAGAATCAGGTTTGGTAAATACCGCGGCGGCCTTGCCTATGTTAACGTAGTAGGAAGTACCATATTTGGCAGTATCGCCGGTGCTGCACTGTCCGATGTGGCCGGCCTTGGAAACATAGAGATCGAAGCTATGAGAGAAGACGGTTATGATCCCGCGTTTGCGTGCGGCCTGACCGCTGGCTCCTCCATGCAAAGTCCCTTGATTCCCCCCAGCAATATTGCTATTTTGTATGCGGGGATAATGTCTCTTTCGGTAGGAGCTTTGCTTTATGCCGGACTAATACCCGGATTGCTGATAGGCTTGGGTCAGATGGTTTATATAAAAGTAAATGCTAAGCGTTTGAATCTTCCGATAGATGAAAAAGTCTATACCAAGGAAGAGAAGCGTTTTTTCAGAAAAAATGGGTATATTGCTCTAGTAATGCCCATTATCATTCTTGTAGGTATAACCGGTGGATTTGTGACCCCTACTGAAGCCGCTGCGGTGGCAGTGTTCTATTCGTTGATAATCGGCGTACTTGTCTTTAAAAACATAACCTTTAAGAAATTTGCCGAGTGTTTATGGACAGCGGCACAGAATACGGCCAACCTGTTTTTGATCACCTCGCTTTCGGCGGTATTTGCCTGGGCAATAAGCAATGAAAAAATACCCAACCAATTAGCTTCATTCCTTTTGAGCCTGACTGATAATAAGTATGTAATGCTTTTGATAATCAATATTATCCTTATTATAGTAGGAATGTGGATGGAAACAGCGGCGGCGGTATTGCTGTTTGCTCCCATACTGGCTCCTATCGCATATGCCATGGGTGTTCATCCAATACATTTTGCTGTGTTGATGATCCTTAACCTTACTATAGGGCTTGTTACTCCACCTGTTGGCGTTGTTCTATATGCTGTTGCAGCCGTGGGAAGAGAAAAGTTCGAGAATGTCGTAAAACATACCATGCCTTATGTGATACTGGGGTTCGTTACCATTGCGATTCTGTCAGTGGTGCCAGATGTTGTTTTGTTCGTACCGAGGCTTTTGGGCTTCATTGAATAGGAAAAAAGAAGCAGGGCTGAAATTATATTTCAGCACTGCTTCTTAAATTGTAGAGTTATATTACTCGTTTATCTGCTGGTTTGCAAGCTCGACCATGTCCTCTTCGGCTAATTGCAGATGCTGTTGCATAGCTTCGGCACATTTGTCGGGATCATGGGCAGCCAGGGCGTTATAAACCTTTATATGGGGGTAATAAGTGTTTTCACGGCGGTTTTCGATCTTCATCATGGTGTAGCGGAAAATCCTGATCTCCTCGGCAATAAGCTGGTTGATGTCCTGAATGAAGCTGTTCTTCGTGCTTTTCATGATAATATCATGGAACTCTTCGTCAAGCTCAGCTAATCTTTCGGAGGCATTTGAATCATACATGATGAATTTGAATTCGTCCAGATTCTCTTTCAGAAGTTTAAGCTCCTCCTCTGTAATGCGAAGGGAGGCGAATCTGGCGGCCTGGATCTCCAAAGCGGTACGAACCTCGAGTAGATCCAGATATCTGATTTTGTTTTTGTTAAACCATTGGCTTCTGTAAGCATGATCATCATTTAATAGGGGACTTGAAACGAATGCCCCTCTGCCGGGTTTGATCGTAATATAGCCTTGTGTTTGTAAGATCCTGTAAGCCTCGCGCAGGGATGACCTGGATACATTGAGCTGCCGGCAAAGAACATATTCGGTGGGCAGCTTACTGTCAAAGGTAAGCTTCTCGTTCTGGATATATTCAATAAGGCGTTCAACAACCTGATGAACTATTGACGTTTTTTTGATCGGTAACATGATAACCTCCAATTGAATCAGCTATTATTTATTATACAGAAAGTTGGTAAGAAAATGAAATATCTGCGTTATAGTTACAATAACAAAATACACTATGGGCTCCTGGAAGGCAACAATGTATATGAGCTATCGGGCGAAATTTTTACCAGCCTTCAGAAAACCGGCCAGGTTGTGCCTTTTTCAGAAGTAAGACTCTTAAGCCCCTGTACGCCTTCCAAAATAGTATGTATAGGGGTCAATTACCGTGACCATGCCGAAGAGTGCAATATACCCCTTCCTAAGTCACCGGTGGTGTTTTTAAAGCCATCCAGCAGTGTTATTGGGCATCTGGACGATATTATATATCCGGAAATGTCTAAACGCATCGACTATGAGGCCGAGCTGGGAGTAGTCATAAAGCAAAAGGCGAAAAATGTTCCGGTAGGCAATGCGATGGACTATGTTTTAGGCTTCACATGTGCCAACGATGTAACCGCAAGAGATTTGCAGCCTGCTGATGGTCAATGGACCATATCGAAATCCTTTGACACATTCATGCCATTGGGACCGATCATTACTGATGAGGTTGATATTACAAACCTGAAAATACAGTCCAGATTAAACGGCAAGGTCATGCAAAACTCAAACACCGGTAATTTAATTTTCAAGGTAGATTTTCTTATCAGCTATCTGTCGGGGATAATGACTCTCTATCCTGGGGATGTTATTATTACAGGAACCCCTATGGGCATTGCTCCGATGAACCCCGGCGATGTTATCGAGATCGAGATCGAAAACATCGGTGTGTTAAAAAACACAGTAAAGAAAGCCTAAGCACCCCGTCTTTTACAAAATCTAGGGGGTCATAATATTGTTTATTATCAGACAGTCTGACAATAATTATATTAATTATATACTAGTTTTGTAGGTATTGTAAATGATTATTAGCATAATAAGATGGATTTATTTCAGGAATAGGTCATTCCAGGCAGGTTGCAGCCGGGAGCCCCTTCCTGTTGACAGCTTTAGTTAGGAGGTATTGCATTTGAGAATATTAGTCTGCGTAAAGCAAGTTCCGGGAACATCAAATGTTGAAGTTGATCATGTGACAGGAGTTTTAAAAAGAGAGGGGATTGAAAGCAAGCTTAATCCCTATGATTTATTTGCTTTGGAAGCGGCATTAAGAATAAAGGAAGAAACAGAAAGCCATATCACGACCCTGTCAATGGGGCCGCCAAGCGCAAAGGAGGCATTGCTTGAAACCCTTTGCATGGGTGTAGATAAAAGCGTATTATTGACAGACAGAAGGTTTGCCGGTGCCGACGTATTGGCCACCAGCTATACATTAAGCCAGGGGATACGTCATATCGGTGATTTTGATTTGATTATATGCGGCAAGCAAACTACTGACGGAGATACTGCTCAGGTCGGGCCTGAGCTGGCTGAATTTCTGGGGATCCCGCATAGTACAAATATCAGCGAGATCATAGATATCGATAAAGAATCGATCACAGTAAAGATGAATATGGAGACCATGGTTCAGGTGCAGAAAATACATTTTCCGTGCCTCATCACAGTGGATAAAGATATATATACACCCCGTCTGCCATCGTTAAAAAAATACATTCAGCTTAAGAAGGAGCCGCCCATCGAGGTTTTGACGCTGGAAGATTTTGATGACAGAGATCCGCAAAATTACGGACTAAATGGTTCACCTACTCAGGTTGAGAGAATATTCCCTCCTGAGGTCAACACTGAAAAACGTTTAGTTGAGGGTCCGGCCGAGGTTCTGTCCGATGAGATCTTAAAAGTTTTGGATAATCTAAGACTGGTTTAAAAATGAGTAACGGGGACGGTCCTTCTGACTCATTTTGAATAATGGGTACAGACCTTGAACAACGGGAAAAGACCTGAATACACAGGAGCCAGAAAGATTCTTGATCAGGCAATGTACGATGAGAAAAGACTAACAACAGAGTTTAACAAGCATATACAGATTGGAGTTTTGACTATGAAATCGCTTATTGTGCATCAGGATAAAATCGATCCTTCAAGGGTGGAAGAATTAATCAAGATCTGCCCTTTCGGCGCGATTGAAGAAAATAACGGTATCGTCAGTGTAAATGCGGCCTGCAAAATGTGCGGCATCTGCACAAAGAAAGGCATACCCGGGGCAATGGAGATAGTGGAGATCGAGGAAGAGGCAGTCGATAAGTCCAAATGGGTGGGAATCACCGTGTTCATCGATTATTCCGAAGGCAGGATCCACCCTGTTTCCCTTGAACTGATAGGCAAGGCAAGGGAATTGGCCAAGGTAATAAACCACCCTGTTTATGCTCTTATTATAGGGCATAAGATCGGGGATGCTGCCCAAAAGCTGTTACATTACGGGGTTGATCGGGTATATTCATATGACAAACCTCAATTTGAGCATTTTTTGATTGAACCTTACGGAGCTGCTTTCGAAGATTTTATAAATAAAGTCATGCCTTCATCTATACTGGTAGGTGCAACAAACGTGGGACGATCCCTGGCTCCAAGGGTTGCTGCCAGATTCGGTACCGGACTTACAGCCGACTGTACGATACTGAAAATGAAGGAAAACACCGATTTGGTCCAAATACGTCCTGCCTTTGGAGGGAATATCATGGCCCAGATCGTGACCCAGAACAACAGACCTCAGTTTTGTACTGTCCGGTATAAGATATTTACAGCGCCCGAACCTTCAAGCGAGCCTCATGGTGAGATCAAGCACATGGAAATTGAAGAAGACAAGCTCAAGTCAGGGATCGAGATACTGGGAGTACAGAAAAAGGAGATCCATAAGGACATTTCAGAAGCAGATGTGATTATAGCCGTAGGCAGAGGTGTAAAGAGCAAAAAAGACCTTGCCCTTTTGGAGCAACTGGGAGATTTGATCGGTGCAAGGCTGGCCTGTACCAGACCTTTGATTGAGTGCGGATGGTTCGATCCCCGCCTTCAGATAGGACTAAGCGGACGTACCGTAAAGCCCAAGCTGATAATATGCGCCGGGATTTCAGGTTCTGTACAGTTTGCGGCAGGCATGAACAACTCGGATCATATTATCGCGATAAATCAGGATCCTCAGGCTTCGATCTTCAATATCGCCCATCTCGGCATTGTGGGTGATATGTATGAGGTTTTGCCCAGGGTCACTGAAAGCATAAAAGCCAGGAGGGAAGGGAGGATGTTGGCATGAATCAGTACAAAAAGATCACCAGTGAGGACTTAGAATACTTAAAAAGCTTTATACCTCCTGAAAATCTTTTCTATGGAGATCAAATAAGCGAGGACTATGCCCATGATGAATTGAGCGAGGTTAAATCCTATCCGGAGGTACTGATTAAAGTCAGAAACCAGGATGAAATAGTTAAAATAATGGAATATGCTTATGAGAACACGATTCCAGTTGTAACAAGGGGATCGGGAACAGGTCTTGTAGGTGCTGCAGTTGCTCTTTATGGCGGAATAATGATTGAGACGACCCAAATGAACCGTATTCTTGAGCTTGACCGGGAAAACCTTACCGTGACCGTCGAGCCGGGGGTCTTGCTTATGGAATTATCCAAGTTTGTTGAAGAAAACGGTTTTCTTTATCCTCCCGACCCGGGTGAAAAATCAGCCACCATCGGCGGTAATATAAGTACCAACGCAGGAGGTATGCGGGCTGTCAAATACGGGGTCACAAGGGATTATGTCAGAGGACTGACGGTGGTTCTTTCAAACGGAGAGGTACTGGAGCTTGGCGGAAAAGTAGTTAAGAACAGTTCGGGATATTCGTTAAAGGATTTGATCGTGGGGGCTGAGGGGACACTGGGGATCATAACAAAAGCGGTTCTCAAGCTTTTGCCGCTGCCCGCAAAATCTGTCAGCCTTCTTATTCCCTATGAGGATGTTGATTCTGCGATAAAAACCGTTCCTGAAATAATCATGTCAAAGTCGATGCCTACCGCGATAGAGTTTATGGAGCGGGATACCATACTGTTTTCCGAGGATTTCTTAGGCAAGCGTTTCCCTGACACGAAAAGCCCGGCTTATCTGCTTTTGACATTTGACGGGTCCTCCCGCCAGCAGGTGGAGCAGGAGTATGAAGCGGCTGCGATGCTTTGTCTGGAGAGAGGTGCCAAGGATTGCTTCATTGTTGATACCGAAGAGAGGAAGGATTCGGTTTGGGGGGCTCGCGGAGCATTCCTTGAAGCCATCAAGGCCTCTACGACCCAGATGGATGAATGCGATGTGGTGGTTCCAAGAAATAAAGTCGCGGAATTTATACTTTTCAGCCACCAGCTTTCAAAGGAGCTCAATATAAGGATACCAAGCTTCGGCCATGCCGGTGACGGGAATATGCACGTCTATATATGCAGGGATGACCTGGATGAAGAGACCTGGAAGAAGAAGCTTGATGAAGCATTCGATAAAATGTATAGAAAGGCTGAGGAGCTTTCGGGCCAGGTTTCGGGCGAGCATGGCATTGGCTATGCCAAACGGGCATACCTTAAAGACAGCCTGGGCGACAAGGCTATAGAACTGATGCGTGGCATAAAGCTGACCTTCGACCCTAAAAACATACTTAACCCCGGCAAAATCTTCTAAAATGAGTAAAGGGGACGGTCCTCTTTACTCATTTTAGGGCACAGAGTAGCCCACCTTTAGTGCTGGGCTACATATAGCTGAATAGCTTATTTATAAGAATAATTTAATAAATAATAATACCAGGAGATGATATCATGCTGAAGACAGCCCTAATCAATCCGCAAATAATGAAGCAATTGTCGCTTTTAGGTCATGGCGATAAAATCCTTATTGCCGACGGCAATTACCCCTTGGACAGTAAGAGCGGATCTGCCGAAAAAGTTTACCTCGGGCTTACAGGAGGCGTACCCACTGTTACCCAGGTGCTGGAAACACTTTCGAAGGTCATAAATATCGAGAAAGCCGAAGTTATGATGCCGGATGGCCCGACACCTCCCATTTTTGAGGAGTTTACAAAAATCCTTGACGGAATGAAGCTTGACGGACTGGGAAGATATGAATTCTACGATGCCAGTTGCGATCAGTCTGTGAGGCTGGCCATTTCCACCGGGGAGCTCAGAACATATGCCAATATTTTGATTACAGTAGGTGTGGCCTGAGTGAGTAATGGGGACCGTCCCCTCTACTCATTTGGAGGATTAGTCAAAAATGAGTAAAGAGGACCGTCCCCTCTACTCATTTTAAAGCTCGCTTAGTTTTTTTAGTATTCTTATATCATCCCCTACGAACTGGAGGGTCTGGAATTCGCCTATGATACGAGAGCCGATTCTCTGGTTGTATTCCTGGACAAGCCGCTTAAAGTCAAGATTTGAAGCGATGATAGTTTTTGCTGTCCGAATTCTGTCCTGCGCATTTCTTTGCTCCAGAAGGGAAAGAAGCTCCGCATACTTTGAGTCGCTTTTTGGTTCGGTGCCTAAATCGTCAAGAATGAGAAGATTAGTTGAAATAAGGTTCTTGTATGCCTGTTCTCCCGATATACCATCTCCATCGATATTAAGGCGGTATTTCTGTATTATAGGGAAAAGAGATGTCGCCGAGAAATACAGGACTGAAAAACCGGCCTTTAAAAGCTCTAAGCCGATGCTTTTAGCCATAAAAGTCTTTCCTGTACCGGTAGGGCCATGAAGATATAGATTTTTTGTATTCTCATCAGTGAATTTGTCAATAAACTCCAGGCATTGTTCTTTGATCGCTTGTATCTGTGCCCGTGGAGAAACATCTATCAGGTATTTTTTACTGTCGATTTTATCGGAGTACCAGGTTTCATCAAAATACTCAAACCCTGTTTTTCCGTCGTCCAGGATATTTGAGATCTTGTACAGATGCTCAAGATATAATTTATTATAGCATGAACATGGATAAGAAGCTCCATTATCCGAAATGTAGCCCCTGTCTTCGCATGTTTTGCAGGAGTAAGCAGGCTCCAGATAATCCGGAGGTATATTATTGGCTGATAAAATATACTCCCGTTTTTTGTTCAGCATATCGATTTTCCTGAGGTATTCATCAGCGCAGGATGTGGTATTATCATTAAGCAATGATTGAGCATAGCGAATACCCGCCAGGGATAATTCGGTATCGATATCCGACAGTTCGGGTATTTTTTTGAAAAGTTCTTGTTTCCTGCGTTCTGCATCGAAAATAGCTCTATCGCGTTTACGTTCGAATTCAATATCCAAAGAGCGTCTTGTATCGGCCATTAATTCTCGTCCTTTCCGATGATAGAAAGCTTCTCAAGATTATCGTAAAAATCATCATCATATTGATGCTGCTGGAAATTATCCCGGTGAGCTATTTTGCCCTTCTGCACCCTGCTTTTGTTTCTTTTTTCAGAGGATGCCTCAAGATAGGCTTTAAGCTGTTCAAAATTTCTGATCCCTTCTTTGTTCCAGTTTGTAAGTATATTATGGGCGTATTTAAAGGGTGTTGTTTTGCCCACAGTTAATTTAAGAGCCTCTTCTATGATAGGCATATCGTAGCCGTACTCATTAAGCCATGTCTCAAGATATTTTTCCTCGTAAGCCGTAAGCTTTTTACCAAGCCGTAAAGCCTTTGCGATGGTTTTCCCGATTTCTTTGGTTCTTTCACAAGCCACCATGTACTTTTCGAGTTCCCAATGATTTGTGATCCCATGGTTAGACCAGGTGATCGCTACCTTTTCCACATACTTGATGTTTAAGGCATTATTGTCATAGCAAAATTTAAAAAGGCTGACCATAACATCTTCATCAAAACGAAAAGTCGAAAACCAGTTGTCTATGGCGGCGTACCAGCCGGGAGCCATAAGCCCCTGAAAAAACATCTTGTTTATTGAATCAATACACTGATTCCTCTTTATATTAACCTGAATCTGTTGCTGACTGGGGTTTATATCCGAGGTAGTCTTTTTCCTGTAAAACTTTGAAAGGGCCTTTTCTTTAATATCAGTCAGTGAAACCACATTCCCGGTTCGCAGTATCAGTTCTTCCTGCTCAAGAATGATAAATGCCGCTTTCACAGAATCCAAGGACATGTCCAGCTTTGCAGCCAAATCTTCGGGACGGGCCTCCTTGTTATATTTGCTTAAAAAAAGACAGTATAGGTATACCTTGACAGACTCAGGAGAAAGTCTGGGCATTATATCACTCAGGAATATATCCGGAACCAGTGTGTCTGATAGAAGGATGTCCTTCACCAACTCAAATTGCATTAAAAAACCTCTTTCGTATCATACTATTGAACAATGAGGGTGTAAAGGCTATCAAAGATAACCGGCTGTTTAATTTCAGGATAACCTAGCAGCTTAGGTTATTCTTTGGATATTATATCATAAATCATAAGCTGCAGCAGAAAATCAGAAATGTAATAAATACAAAAAAGTCATGATAAAGCCGAAAAAGGAGAAGTATATGCCTCAATTAGCTGTCAGGACCCGCAGCGGGCGGGTCGAAAGCTTGCACGACGGATTTATTTGTGTGGCTGATTCGGATAAGAACATCATATATTCAATGGGCGATCCAAACGCCGCCTGCTATCTGCGCTCTGCGGGCAAACCAATCTATGCCGCAGCATTAGTCGATTCAGGTGCCTTACAGAAATTCAATATAACACCTAAAGAACTGGCAATAATCTGTTCTTCCCATGAGGGAAGAGCATCCCACCGCAGGATCATACTTTCCATACTGAAAAAGATTGGCCTTTCAGAAAAGTATCTGGATTGCGGGCATGTTTATCCCGAGAACCAGAAGGTGCATGATGCTCTTGTTATGCTGTGCAAAAGGCCGACTCCCATATTCAGCAACTGCTCAGGCAAGCATGCAGGGATCTTAGCTCTTTGCCAATACTATAAGTATACTGTAAAGGGATATGTAAGGCCTGAGCATCCGGTCAACCAGCTTATTTTAAAGACTATGGCCGAGCTGCTTGAATGTGATATGAGCCAGGTCATTATCGGAGCAGACGGCTGCAGTTTGCCTACTTACATGCTGGCACTTAACCAAATAGCCTGGCTGTATGCACGTTTAGCACATGGATATGGCAGCGGTCACAGATACGACCATTGCTTTGGTGTAATAAAAGATGCCATCATTCAAAATCCGGGAGTTTTAAGAGGGAACGGCACATTCTGCACAGAGCTTTTAAAACATACAAACGGAAAAGCCATAGGTAAAATAGGTGCCGAAGGATTATACTGCATAGCAATTCCCGAAAAGAAAATGGGAGTCTGCATCAAAATGTCGGACGGACATCCCTGGGCCAGCTATGCAGTCGCAGTAAGAGTACTTGAAGAATTGGGAGTACTGGATGTTAAAACAGTGAAAAAGCTTGATAAATGGGCACTTCCGCCTATTCAGAATGATAAGGGAGAGGATGTGGGTTATATCCATCCTGTTTTCAGTCTGTTGGAAAATAAAGCAGGCCGGTATGAGCCAGGCAGCAGGTTCGAGTAAAGTTTATAAACATAAAGGGGAGATAAGTCCATGCCCTGATCATTAATCGTTTTTGGCAGAAAGGCATGGACTTGAGCTTATATCTATGAAAAACGAAAAAATGATACCATACTCATTTTTAGTTTTCGTAAAGGAAATGTAAAGTCGTTCGCATAAAAAAAACAGCGTGAGATGCCGATAAAGATATAGTGATAGTATAGTTTGGAGGAATTCCTTAAATGAATAAAATAAACAAGGCTTTATCATTCTTGTTGATTCTCGCTTTTATACTGACAGGATTTCCATCGGAATTAAAGATTTTTGCAGCTCCTGAAGAAATCACGCTTACCGTGGAATACAATCCTGCTACATATAAGTATGATATCAGCTATCCCGCAATGACTGAACCGGCATATACGGTGGTCCGGTTCAACAACCCTGACGGCAGCCTTACTGAAATTACAGGTGAAGAAAGGTACGATCAAGGCAGAGTAATAGTTAGCGCTGAGTTTTTGCCCGATCATATCTACAATATCTCCATGGATGTCCATCGTGCGGGAGATATGGTTTTATCCCAGCAAGGAGAAGTCCACTATCTGGCTGACATGACTTTTACAGGTGAATCCTTCAATCAGATGGCGAAAATGGCCGACATTGAGGACAATGATCCCATATTGGAACCGGATGAGTACGGCAAAGCAGTCCTCGTCAAAAGCGGTGACAACCCGGTTATCAAGCTTAACTGGAAGGTCCCGACCCTTTATGATGATCATGACGATGACGACGACAGCACCGGCAGCATAATCAACCTGACTGATCCAAGAGCACTTGAGATACTCGGACTGGACGATGTTCCCATAAGCAAGGCCTGTTTCCAGATCAATATGACAGTGGGAAAAGGCTCTACCCGTAAGCTGGATTTCACTACAGATTATGAACCTGATCCCGATGACGGTACTAAATATGACATGAAAATAGAGGGGAAAGACGTGTATGTGGAAGGGTTTGACGACAGTGAAATCACAAATCCCCAAAACATGCTGTCGGTAATGCTTAAGAAAGAACAGGGCATTGAGCCCGGAACAGAATATGAGTTTACCAACATAGGCATAATTTTTAAAAATGATGCCTCCGAGCAGGTCACACTGCGAAGGACAAAGCTTCGTACCGACAGTGAAAACCGTTTTCCTGTCAGGAATATAGATAATGCCTTTGCAGAAATGGGATCTAACATATCATCCATATATACGCCTCTCCAATTCGAACTAACAAAGGTAGATACGGATAAGGTAGAAGTACGCTTCAGAAAGATAGTAAACGGAGTATATCCGGAGCTTTACTATCAGGTGCAATATGCCTCCCGTCTCGAGGATTTGTATACCCAAACAAAACGATGGGTAAAAATACCCGCATCAGCCCTGCCTCCCGGAGATTATGGCTACGAAATTGTGAATGTGAATATTACCGGCACCACCAATCCGGAGCAGTATTTCAGGGTGGTTTATTTTGACAGCTCGTCTGAACTCCCCAGAAGTTCATCTCTTGCCGTGGACTTGAGGAATCTGGGGGTCGATTCAGGCAAACCTCCCCTGCCAAAAGAGATCATTGCAGAGCCGATATACGTTGGCCGGAAGGAAGTGACGGTACCCACTACCGAGCTGTCCTCAGGCACTGTGGAAATACCCGCCAGCGATCTTAGCCTTTCTTTTGAGAAGCCGCTCTCGTGGAGACAGTATACGGGGTCTACGGGGGAAAAATCATGGGACAATTTCAAAAATTTGCCCCCTGAGGATTCGGATTTTGTATTCCATATTATTTTATCCGCTTATCTGCCCGAAAGCACAGTGGAAAAGGATACAAAAATCATAGGCTTATCAAATCCCAGGGAAATATATCTTCCGGTAAAACAAAAACGAGTACTTGTTTTGAATAAAAAGATGTTCGAGGAGGATCCTGCCGATCCTAACAGAATAGTATGCACGATTCCCGGGGACAAGCTCTTTTATGATTATGCAAGCGATTCCCCGATACCCAACGAGAATAACGAGGATCCCAGTGAAGACGGTACTCCGGGAGATTATCCGACTTTTCTGGTACCCAATACCACATATTTTATGCAGATCTTTACCTCCAGGCTGGAGGATAATGATGATATATACAGCGATTTATGGGGTGACAGCTCAAGGCTTGATGCAGAACTGAACAGCCGGCTTTCATATATGTCGCCGATTGTAAGCTTTACAACATGGCCCCTTACAGAAATGCCTGTTCCTATGCCCGATCTGCAGTTGGGAATAGACCCTGAGACTTATGTGGATCCGGTCACTGGTGAAATGACTCTAGACGGAATAAGAGTAAACTACCCCAGGATCCTGACTGATGTTGAATGGCAGAGATATACGAGTGTCACCGATGGCAGGGTCGTAAAATATGAAATTTTTATCAGCAGGGATGCTGCCTCTTTTGATGAAACTCCCGTTGTTATTGATGAAGCACCTTATCCTGACGAGGCCGAGGTCATCCCGAGAGGAGTGACCATCACTGCAGATGGTGAGGGCAACCCGATCTTGCCTAATACCGTGTATTACATAAAAGCACGTTCCACCCTTGAAGTTGATGGAGTAGTTATCGGCAGGTCTATGGATACCGCAGTAAAAGCTATAACTACACCGAAAATTGACACAGGAGGGATCGATGATGTTCACAGGGATCCCCGGGCACCATCTGAATTTTCTATAGCTGTTGACGCTAACGGAGAGCTGCTTCTAAGCGATGCCTGGGTTTATTTAGGCTGGCTTCACGCCGAAGATGACGTAACCTATGAGATGGTCTGCACAACTGTTCCCATTCCTGCCGGAGCGGTCGAAGCCGATTATGAAAATGATCCTTATAATCTCGGTTTTTTACAGACATATAACGAATTCAGGACGCCTGCGGGAGACAGTAAGCTTCATTTGGATGTCAAAAGTGCCGCTCTTGAAAGCCTGGGTCTTACATTAAGTGAGAACGGGTATGTAGAAATGCCGATCCGAAGAGACTTTTTAAGGCCCAACAGGCTTTATTACTTTAGTCTGAGGGCAGTGAGAAACAGGGGAAAAACAGCCCCTGACGGCAGTTCTATAGAAACCGTCAGCAGATGGATAACAATACCCGTTACAACACGGATGGTAAAACCGCCTGCTTTTCTCGAGGTGGTTAGGGATCTGGAGATCGGGTTTAATATTAATTGTGATGTTATCGGAACCACGGCTGATTCCATGGAGGTGCACGTCAAAAAAACAGAAGCGGGATCCACAAGCTATGTGAGGCTTAACAGAGCTGAGTATACCTGTGTTCAGGATGGAACCAAATTTTATTTCAGGATATACAATTTAGAATCGAATCAATGGTATGACGTTCTTATCAGGAACAAAGCAAATGACACCTGGTACAATGCGGGCACAAAAAGCTGGCAGGCTTCAAAAAGCATCCCCATACAGGAAAAAACCCGGGATGCTCTTACTGAGATCGAAGTTCGTTTTGAAGGAGAAGACCCGTACAGTTATTTCCTTGAGGCAAGAACAGAAAGCGACTCCGAGTATCAGCAATTATATTATTCATCGGTGGGTCATACCGATTATGGTTATGAAACACCAACGGGAAGGATAATGTTCTACAGGGAAAAAACGAAGCTATATGTTGATGAAGCTTCCCCAAAATACATATATTACGCAAAAATCAGAGGAAAGCCTTTTAAAGACGAAAACGGTATTTTGGTCAATCAGCCGCTTAAGACAAATACCCTTTATTATATCAAGCTTTGGGCACGCAATATGGATGATTCGCTTCATATTGGACCTGTCACGGCCAGAACCGATTTTTCGCAGGCAGATTACGACAAAGAAAAGAACAAGGATAATACCATAGACCTGTTTAATGACACAGCAGACAGGCTCACAAAAAAGCTCTATTGGCGCATAGATATTAAAACAGGCACTGCCGTAAGGGTGATTTTAAAGGATGACAGGGTAGCCGGATTGCTCAAGGCCGGGAAAGAGTCTACCATAACTGTTGACATATCAGGCGAGCAGGCCGATGCTTCTTACTATGAGATATTGATCCCATACAAAACGCTGGAGGCGATAGATACCTTCAACAGCCGCCTTAATATAAAGCTTTCAGGTGCCGAGATAACCTTGAACAAAGGCAGTATCGACCTTGTTAAGTTAAAGCAGCAAGCCATGACAAGCGGAGCAAAGGAAGCAATGCTTCTTTTGAAGGTCAACAGAAGGCAGGCTCCCTCAAGCGCTTTGCCCGGTGATCTAACGGCTGCATCAAAAGCCTATGGGCTTCAGGCTATTGCCATAGGTTCAAGGCTTTCATATGCTGAAATAGATCAAATGATATTCAATATCCTGAAAAATCCCGATGCCACAGGCCCGTTCAAATATGGCATTCTGGACCGTGAGCTTACCAATGTGCTCAATAATCTTGCCAGCTATAGCTATAAGAGTCATGTGGATTTGAAGGACCTTATCAACTCGGTTATTGCCAGGGTGGAGGTGGAGCTCTCCCGTTATCTGAAGGATATTATTGACGGAGGAAGCGGGCTTCCTGCAGATTTTGTTGTGATCAAAAGTATCAACGAGTTCCCGGGCAGGCTGGGTATAAAGATCGAATATAGCTATCAAAACGGATATACAGCACCTTATGTCAATTACGGAGATGGCTGGAAAAGCCCAGCGGGAGGAAAAGGTTATGTGATGCAATATGCGCTTTTCCGTGCCGAAAAGCCCGGCGAGTATATTGTGGCGGTCAAAAGAAAGACTATCCAGCAGCCGGGTATACCCGATAACAGCGCTCTTTCTTTCCTCTCCTCAAGATATGACCTTTCAAAGGTATTTGGCAGCGGCACCATATATACGGCCGATCCTATTAAAGGCGAACAGGCCGTGATGCTTTACGCCGTTGTAACAAACAGAGACGCGGAGATTATAGGCTTAACTCCGATGCAAAAAGTATCAAGACTGGATCTTGGAGCCATTATGGGGGCAAACGAACTCACCGGTTATATGAACAACCAGACATCGGTATCTTTGGCAGTTAAGCTCTATTGCACAAAAATGAACATCGATCCGAAATACATGAGGCCTTCAAGAACCATAACCATTGCAAACGGCGCTGAAATAAATTCCCGTCTTTATCCATACGTAGTGCTGGGAATCGATCTAAACCTTGTGTCACTGAACAACAGGAGATTTGACGCCAACGGAAGGACGACCATCGGAAGCATGCTGGACATGGTGGCAAAGGTCCTGGAAGGAATATAGAGGTAAGAGGTTAGAAGTTGGAGGTTGGAGTCGTACGTTCTTGGCGAAGGATCCGACTTGTCATCCTTGAGCAAAGCGAAGGATCTTTATCCAGACTATGCTCAAAAGTATGGCTTTTAAAGATTCTGAGGCCATTATATGGCCGAAGAATGACATATTGACGGCAATCAAATGATTGAAATTGACCAGGAGAATGTATATGAACAAGAAGAAATTGAAAAAAATCATAGTTTTCTTGCTGATATTCGTAATGCTGCCGGGGGTCATGCCAAAGTCCGGCCTGTTTGCTGATGTGATTCTTCTGCAGCCTCCAAAGCAGAATCGAATCACCGATATCGGATATATCAAGGAACTTTATAAAAGCGAATGGTATGCTGATCTGGCCTGGGAACCTAATAGTTTTCCACCCGAGGCAGATGAGAAATATATTATAATCGGCCTTAACGAGATCTCCAAAGGAACGGGGCAAGTGATACAGGAGGCTATAAACATACCCTTGAGCGGTTCTGCCGCAAGCTTTCAATTCACCGAGTACAATCCCGAAGGAATAAAGCATGGCACCATATATGAAGCCTTTCTTAAATCATCATACAGAGTCAACACTCCTACGGGTCAATATACGATTGTTTCCCAAAGATCAAACCCCGTTAAGTTTTTGACCGGCCTTCATGTATCGGTTGAGCTCATTCCGGGAACAAACCACATCAGGATCAAATGGGATGATGTATGGGATACGACCGGCCGCATCAATTATCAGATTTTAATATCAGATACAAAGGGATTCACTCAACCCCCTCCCATTCCTGATATCGTAGCTGCCGAGATAGGCCAGCCGGGATCTGCCGTTACTGTAAATGCTGCTGAGAAAAAGCTGGAATATGTATATACTCATGCCATGCCCGGGCGAGAGTACTCGATCAAGGTAGTACCGCTTCCCAACCCCAGTGTTGCATACGCTATTGCCGAAGAAATCGAGCCGGTCCCAATAAAGACAGATATTCTTTTGAAAGCCCAAAAGGTTGGATATAACAATGAGGGTGAC
>JAAYNO010000227.1 GCA_012520855.1 Clostridiaceae bacterium
ACGCGGTTTTGGAGACCGCTGCTCTACCAACTGAGCTACTCCCCTATAAAATATTTCAAGGCTCTCTATATAGTCAACCAGAGAACCGATTTCAAGTATACAATAGAAAATAGCACGTTGTCAACATCATAACTACAATGTTTCGAGGGCTTCTTCAATAGCCCGGGAAAGCTGGTCAGGGCATGAGGTAGACTTAAAACCGCACCTTAGTCCTTTCAGTTTATTAACCGCTTCTGCTGCCTCCATACCTTCAAGGAGTGACGAGATCGCTTTAAGATTACCGCTGCAGCCGCCTGTAAATATTACATTATATATTTTTCCCGATTCTAAATCAAATTGTACCTGGGTCGAGCAGGTTCCGCTATTCCTGCGTTTGTAAGTCAATTTTACTTTCCTCCTCTTTAAGATTATCCATATCGTATACCGCGAATAATTTGTTGATTGGTACACCCATATTATGAAATTTTATCTCATATTCAGTTGGGATGTTGCCTTCCAGGAAATCGCTGTTATATAGGTCATATGTGGCTTTTATGAGGTTATACCCCGAAGATCTGAATTCTCCAAGAGAGTAATCAAAGAAGACTCTGTTATCTGTCTTAAACTCTATAAACGAGCCCGGCTTTAAGACCTTCTTATACAGCCTTAAGAATCCGGGAGATGTCAGACGCCTTTTAGCATGACGTTTTTTAGGCCATGGATCTGAAAAATTAAGGTACAGTCTGTTAATCTCGCCGCTTTCAAATATTTCTTCCAGTTTCCCAGCGTCAAAGCTTATTACCGCCAGATTTCCAAGACCTTCTGAAGGTATTTTTTTAATAAGATGCAATAATACAACAGGAGACTTCTCAAGAGCGATATAGTTTATATCAGGGTTTTCCGAAGCCAGTCGGATAATAAACTGCCCTTTTCCGGATCCAATTTCCATATATATAGGGTTATCATTCTTAAAATATTCATTCCAGCGTCCTTTAAATGATTGAGGATCGCTAATATAATTGACGCATGCAGCCAACTTTTCATGTGCATTTGGAACGTTTCGCAGTCTCATTTTGTACCTCCCGCATGAAAACTTGTCCCAACAAATATAATAATGCATAAAAAACAGTGTGACAATACATCCGGTTGACCTTTCACCGTACAGAATATATAATAATGATATTGTAAAGCAAAAATACTTGACAGTGAGGAATTTATGAAGGATAATATAAAAGCTGAACAGAATAGATTTGATACTGTCGAGGATATTTATGAGATGACCGTATTGCTGGATTTTTATGGTCAGCTCCTGACGCCGCGGCAATACGATATCATGGATCTTTACTTTAACAGCGATCTGTCCCTGGGTGAGATTGCTGAAAATCTCGGTATAAGCAGGCAGGGCGTACACGACAGCATACGTAAGGCAAAGCTTGCCCTTGCGGGTTATGAAGAAAGGCTCGGGCTTGCCCAGCGCTTCAGAGTGCAGGAAGAGAATGTAGAAAAAGCGTTGGACAGCCTCAAGAGTATGGGAAAAAAATTTCCGGAAATCAAAGAGGAGCCTGATTATAAAAAGGCAATAAAATTGCTGGGTAAAATTTTGGATACATTGTAGAATAACTTGATGTTTAGTATAGAGGTATCAAATGGTATTTGAAGGATTATCGGAAAAACTGCAAAATCTGATGAAGAAAATGAGAGGTTATGCTCGCGTAACCGAAAAAGACGTAAAAGAAATGATGCGCGAGGTTAAGCTTGCGCTTCTTGAAGCTGATGTCAACTTTAAGGTTGTTAAGGATTTTATAAATACGCTTACTGAAAGGGCTGTAGGCCAAACCGTGCTGGAAAGCCTCACCCCTGGCCAGCAGGTAGTCAAGATAGTGCATGAGGAGCTTATAAGACTTATGGGCTCCGTGCCCTCAAAGCTGACATATTCACCGGCTCCGCCAACCGTATATATGATGGCAGGACTTCAGGGTTCCGGTAAAACTACCACTGCAGGAAAGCTTGCCAATTACCTTCGCAAAGAAGGTAAACGCCCCTTACTGGTGGCATGTGACGTTTACAGACCGGCTGCCGTAAAACAACTGCAGGTGGTAGGGTCACAGTTAAATATCCCGGTCTATGAAATGGGGACAAATACAGACCCTGTTGAAATAGCAAAGAAAGCAGTTGCTCATGCAAAAAGCATGCAGTTTGACATCGTTATCATAGATACAGCAGGACGGCTCCATATTGATGAAGAGCTGATGAATGAATTAAAGAGAATCAAGAATACTGTCAAGCCACATGAGATCCTGCTGGTCGTGGACTCCATGACAGGTCAGGATGCGGTGAATGTAGCAGGCTCGTTTAATGAGAAACTTGGAATAGATGGGATCATATTAACAAAGCTTGACGGTGATTCAAGGGGCGGAGCAGCACTTTCAACCAGGGCTGTTACAGGCAAGCCCATTAAATTTGCCGGCATGGGCGAAAAATTAAATGATCTTGAACCCTTTTATCCGGATAGGATGGCTTCAAGGATCCTTGGTATGGGAGATGTCTTAAGCCTTATCGAAAAAGCTCAGACCGCCTTTGATGAGAAGCAGGCTATTGAGCTTGAAAAAAAGATGAGAACGGCGACCTTTACCCTGGATGACTTCCTTGAACAGATGCAGCAAATCAAAAAAATGGGCCCATTAAGTCAGATACTGGGTATGCTGCCGGGTGTTGACGCTAAGGCATTCAAGGGCGTTGAGCTCGACGATAAGCAATTCGCACGGACAGTTGCCATTATACAGTCAATGACAAAAAAGGAGCGCAGCAATCCCGGTATCCTTAATGCCGGGAGACGCCAAAGAATAGCTAAGGGAAGCGGCACCACAGTTACTGATGTAAATCGTCTTTTAAAACAGTTTGAGGAAATGAAGAAGATGATGAAACGGTTTACCGGAGGTAATGCTAAGAAAATGATGAAGGGCATGGGTGGCTTCAGAAGACCATTTTAATCGTTTTGACGTCTATGGCTTGGGTTAACTATAGTCTGACGGAAGATAGATTTTTTAACACAGAACATATGAAAGGTGGTGAAACCATGGTAAAAATCAGATTAAAGAGAGTTGGCAAAAAGAAAATGCCTTACTACAGAATAATCGTTGCAGACGGGAGATCTCCGCGTGATGGTAAGTTCATCGAACAGGTAGGTACTTATGATCCGAAGGCTGAACCCTCTGTGATTAAAGTGGATGCAGAAAAAGTAAAGAAATGGCTGAGTAATGGTGCGCAGCCTACCGAAACAGTTAAAAAGCTCCTAAAAATAGCAGGAGTTACAGAGTAATAGTCTTTCTGCAACGAATGGAGGTAGTCCAATGAAAGAGTTGCTGGAAAAAATTGCGAGATCATTGGTTGACAATCCTGACGAAGTCCAGGTAACCGAAGTAGAAAATGGACAGTCATTGATTCTGGAGCTGAGAGTAGCTGAGGAAGATATGGGTAAAGTCATAGGAAAGCAAGGCAGAATTGCCAAAGCTATACGGGTTGTTATGAAGGCGGCAGCAGTTCATGAGAACAAGAGGGTTGTCGTTGAGATAATCTAGCAAAACAGAACAGTATTCCAGAGATATAGCTGGGAATAATGTTCAAAAAAGAAGCAGGGAGGGTAAATACCGCAGCCTGCTTTTTTATTGCTGTTATCGTGTTATTCCGGGTTCGCAGGGGCGATTATTGTCGCCCGTATGGGTTTTGACCACCATCGCATATTATATAGCAAGGAAAGATGTCTATTTCTTTGCAATATAGCCTTCAGCCTTCAAAAGCTCGGCAATCAGCACGGCTCCGCCTGCGGCGCCTCTGATCGTGTTGTGGGAAAGGCTTACAAACTTATAGTCATAAATCGTGTCCTCACGCAGCCTGCCGACACTTACGCCCATACCGTTTTCAATATCACGGTCCAGTCCGGTCTGAGGTCTGTTATCCTCTTCAAAGTAGGTAATGAACTGCTTTGGAGCTGAGGGCAGGTTAAGCTCCTGTGGAATGCCTTTAAAGTTTCTCCAAAGAGTAATTATTTCATCCTTTGAAGGCTTCTGTCTGAAATTCACAAAAACAGCGGCCATATGCCCATCGGAGGCAGGGACACGAATGCATTGGGTCGTTATGATCGGAGAAGCTGCCTTGACAATGGTGCCGTTTTCCACCTTACCCCAAATCCTTAGAGGTTCCTGCTCGCTTTTTTCCTCTTCGCCGCCTATATATGGAATAACGTTATCTATCATTTCAGGCCAGTCCGCAAATGATTTGCCTGCTCCTGAAATCGCCTGATAAGTGCATGCTGCAACCTGAGCCGGTCCAAACTCCTTAAGGGCATGAAGGGCCGGAACATAGCTCTGTATGGAGCAATTGGGCTTTACGGCGATAAAACCCGTTGAAGTTCCTAAACGCTTTCTCTGATGTTCGATCACCTTGATATGCTCAGGGTTGATTTCCGGAATAACCATAGGCACATCGGGAGTCCAGCGGTGGGCTGAGTTATTGGAAACTACGGGGGTTCCTGTCTTTGCATAGGCTTCTTCCAAAGCCTTTATCTCATCCTTTTTCATATCCACAGCACAGAAAATGAAATCGACTTCCGATGCGACATTTTCAATCTGGGAGGCGTCTTTTACCATAATATTCTTTACTGGATCGGGCATGGGAGTTGTAAGCTTCCACCTTCCGCCTGCAGCTTCCTCATAGGTTTTGCCTGCTGATTTAGCGCTTGCCGCAATAGAGGTCACTTCAAACCAGGGATGGTTTTCAAGGAGTGCCACAAATCTCTGTCCGACCATGCCGGTGCCGCCGACGATACCGACCTTTAATTTATTTGACATAATACTGCTCCTTTCAGTGCGTAGTATACCTTGACGATAATATTAACAATGCTTGAATTATAGTATTTTAATCATAATATGAAAGCAACTGAATAATCAATTAGTATATTTTATAAAATAAACGGGTATAATACTTAGTTTAATGTATTATTAGCAAAATCGATCCTTATCCCTATCGATCTTTGTCCATTGCTTTGCACAGATACCGTCATTCTGGCAACAGAAATATCCGAACAATGGCATAAATCAAATAATACATATAATGGCTATAAAAATAAAAATTAATAAGATAAATGCTGTTTACATTTGAAAACACTCATGCTATAATATTACGGCGTGAATAAAGAGCGGTCCGCTGCCTGCTTTATCCAGATATATAATATACGGAACAGATAAGAACGCTCTATGATTAGGAGGAAAATACAATGGATATCATTCGTGCACTTGAGCAAGAAGGCATGAAGCAAAAACTTCCAAACCTTAAAATCGGTGATTATGTAAAGGTTAACGTGAAGGTAAAAGAAGGAACCCGTGAAAGGATTCAAGCATTTGAAGGAACTATCATTGCCATGCGAGGCGGCGGTATCAGAAAAACTGTTACTGTCAGAAGGCTTTCCTTTGGTATAGGCGTTGAAAGAGTTTTCCCGGTTCATTCTCCTAAGGTTGACTCGTTTGAGATTATCAGAAGAGGTAAGGTAAGAAGAGCAAAACTCTATTACCTGCGTGACCGTGTTGGTAAGAGAGCAAGAGTCAAAGAGGATATCGGAGCTTCCAAAGACTAATAGCATGAGCAAAAGAGGACTTTACAAGGTCCTCTTTTTGTGTTTTGAATAATGGAGTGATATACAAATGAATATTCAGTGGTTTCCCGGTCATATGGCTAAAACAAGGCGCATTATGGCAAAAAATCTGAAGCTGGTGGATGTCGTTATAGAGCTTTTGGATGCGCGCATACCCATGTCAAGCAGAAACCCCGAAATCGACACGATATTGAATAACAAACCAAGAGTGATCGCACTCAACAAAAGTGATCTATCCGATCCTGTCCGAAACAATGCATGGAGGGATTATTTTGCAGAGCAGGGCATCAGCGTGATTTACACTAACGCAATAACAGGCATGGGCTTGAGAGAATTAAAAGGAAAGCTTAAAGAGTTGACACGCAAGAAGCTTGAATCGGCACAGGCAAGAGGCCGCATGCAAAGGCCGGTAAAAACTATGGTCGTGGGTATCCCCAATGTCGGAAAGTCAGCCTTTATAAATAAATTGGCCGGAAAAGCCAGTGCAATCACCGGTGACAGGCCAGGTGTAACAAGGACTGAGCAGTGGGTTCGCGTTAATCCTGAAATCATACTTTTGGACACACCCGGGATTCTCTGGCCTAAATTTGAGGATAAGAATACTGGACTCAATCTCGCCTTTACCGGCGCCATAAAGGATGAAATAATGGATATATCTGAGCTCGCCGCAAAACTGATGGAGGTTTTGGCAGATACTTACCCTGAAAAGCTTACAGAACGATTTAAACTTGACGATGTTGAAGGGAAAACCGGCTTTACTCTTCTGAAAGAGGCGGGAAGAAAGCGCGGCTGTTTGATCAGCGGAGGAGAGATCGATCTCAACAGGATAGCTGTGATAGTACTTGACGAGTTCAGGGGCGGAAAAATAGGAAAGATAACGCTGGAACTTCCTCCGAGGGAGGTCTTAACATAATGAAAAAACCAACTCTTAAGAGCCTGAAAGAGCAGGCAGACAGAATGGAAGCGGGTGAAGCCTTTAAATGGCTGACCACTATTTCAGAAGAATACGGGGAATATGTTAAAAATCTTGCCGATATATATTATAAGCGATGGCAGGCGATCCGATCTGAAGAGGAAAGGCTTCTAAAAATGTCATCGATGGAGCTTGAGGCTTATGAAAATGGCTATTCATTTGTCGGAGGGATCGATGAAGCAGGAAGAGGGCCGTTGGCCGGGCCGGTTGTGGCAGCATGTGTTATTCTTCCGCCCGGGGTTGTACTGCATAAGCTTAATGACTCTAAAAAGATATCGGAGTCTGTCAGAGATGAATTATATGTGCAGATAAAGGAGAAAGCCCTTTCATATGGCATTGGAATCGTTGAGAGCCGGATAATAGACGAGATCAATATCTACGAAGCCACCAAAAAAGCAATGGAACTGGCTGTCAACTGCATGAAGATCAGACCTGACTTTCTCATAATCGACTCGGTCAAGCTCAGCATTGACATACCCCAGAGGGCTGTTCCAAAGGCTGACCAGAACTCGGTATCAGTGGCCGCTGCCTCGGTTCTGGCAAAGGTTACAAGGGACAGGATAATGAAAAAAATGGATGAAGTTTATCCCGGCTATGGGCTGGCCAAACATAAGGGCTATGGGACAAAAGAGCATATTATGGCTATAAGGGAAAAAGGCCTTTGCCCCATTCACCGTATCAGCTTTACAAAGAACTTTACATAGATTGCAGGTGATTGAATGAACATGGCAAATATAAACCAGGCGATATCCCAAGAGATTTTTCAGATACTGTCCAAGTATCAAAAGGAGACTTTGGTATCTTTGGAATCATTGAGCGCTGGTGACATTCTTAAGGGAAGGATACAATCCCTTGAAAATGGTTTGCTTTTGATAAAGCTGCTTGATGGTGCCTCTTTTACCGCCAAAGCACCCGAAGGGTTCACAGCCGAGCCTGGCGAGCTTATAACCTTAATGGTTGGTGAGAAGCAAAACGACCAAATCACCGCTAAAATAATAAATGATTCGCAAGCAAGCAATAAAACAGAGGAAGAAAAAATACTCATCAACAATATACGAAATGCCCTTGATTCTTTAAGCGTGGTTGATCCGGAGCGTATGGTGTCAAAGGTCATTGATCTGATAAAAGCTGAGCCGGGAATGCCTTTGGATAAGGCTGCATTTCTGGCGGCCAATAATCTTTCTGACAATCTGGAGCTTGGCGGGATTATTCATAAGATATCTGAGCATGAATTCAGCCTTCATGAAAATTTAAAAAGTCTTGAAAACGGTCTGTTAAATTCATTCTCTGGAATGGATGCCAAAAATGGTACAGCACTGTTAAAACCGCTGTTCGTGAATCAGACCATAGAAGAACTTACGACCGAACTTAAAAATTCTTTTCCTGAAGCTCCATCAAGGCTTATAGAGTCTATTTCAGAGAAGATTAACGAGATTTTGATGAAAACCTTTATGGAAGAAATCTCGGGGCAGGAAAGCGTTAATGTGGCAAACGCTATAACAAGAGAGGCTTTTGAAGCTATGATCGGTTCAGAAAGCTTGTTACGTGCGACCGATGGCAGCCTCTACAGCCTTGATCCCACAGAAAAAGAAAGCATTCTAAAAGTCATAGACAGAGCCCTGGAGAATTATCATGTAAAAACTGCCAGGCTTCAAAAAGGCGGAGAGGCAGCATTAAAAGAGATAAAAGAAGTTATAGAAAAGCTTTTTGAGAAAGCTTCCATCAAAGCCGACAATGGAGTTGTGGAAGATTTTGATATTAAAGAGAAGTCAAAGGCTTTAAAAAATATAATGGAACTGGCTCAAAAAGCCATAAAGCAAATGGATAGAAGCGACAGGGAATCCATTATGCCCGCCTTCAAGGAAATAGACAATGCCTTCAAGTTCTTTTCCCAGGTCACAACCTATGATTCAATACTTCAGCTTCCTTTAAAAATAAACAGGGAGGATACTACCGGTGAGCTTTACATAATGAAGCGGAAAAAAGGGCGAAAGAAGATGGATACAGAGAATTTCACCCTGTTTTTATCCCTGAAAACCGAAAGCCTGGGTCTGATCGAATCTTACTTAAACGCTGCCAAAAAACGCGTCACAATAAGCTTCAGAGTTGAAAATGAAAACCTGGTGAAGCTGGTCAAGGATAATTACAAAACTCTTTACGACGGTCTTTTTGAAAAAGGCTTCATCCTTGTGGAAATGAAATGCAGGGTACTTGACAGTGAAAGAATAAACCCATTTAATGCCGGAGTCAGGGCAAAAGAGCTCTTTGGTACCGAAGCCAGAGTGGATATCAGGATATAAGAGGTATATTTATGGAATCGAAAAGGAATGGGGTTAATAAGATAAAGAAGGCTTCAGCATTAAGCTATACTCCCGGTGACGATAACGCCCCAAAGGTCGTAGCTTCGGGAAAGGGTGAAATAGCGCATAAGATTATTGAAAAAGCCCATGAAGCGAAAATCCCTGTTTATGAGGATCCCCACCTGGCTGAGGCTTTATCCCATATTTCACTGGGCGATGAGATCCCAGTCGGGCTTTATGAAGTCGTGGCAGAGATTTTGGCGTTCATCAGCAGGCTCGATGAAAGCTATAAGGTAAACCAGAAGAACTGACAAAACCAGGAATTTTTCAGCAGTTTCGAACCGTCACTCTGGTTTGAGAAAGGAACAAACATATTTATGAATAATCGCGAGTATGGGACCTTGGGAGAAGAGGCCGCCGTGGCATACCTCACCAGGCATGGGTATAAGGTTCTTTGCCAGAATTTCCGTGTGGGGAGGCTGGGTGAAATAGACATCATAGGAAAGGATAAAGAAACTCTCTGCTTTATCGAGGTCAAAACAAGAAGCAGCAATGTGTTCGGAACACCGGCGCAGGCCTTGTCGCGCAGGAAACAGGCAACTATTATAAGATTGGCACAAGTCTACATGAAGAATAACCGATGTCAGGATGCTCCTGTGCGATTTGATGTTATAGAGCTTATGATGGACAGAACAGGCAAGATCAAAGATATACAGCTTATAAAAAACGCGTTCCAGGAGTAGACCATGCATTTTTTTGATGCTCATTGCGATATTTTATCGGTCATAAATACCCCCGGGGAGCTCTTATCCAATAAACGGCACTGGGATATAAAGCGGGCTTTATCAAACGGTCCGTTTTTTCAGGTGTTTTCTCTCTTTGCTCAAGGCGGCAATCCACTAACCAGAAAAAAGAAGATGGAAGATCAGCTCAAAATGGTACGTCATGCTGAAAGCCTTCATCCCGACAGATTAAAAATGGTGAAAAGCAGGGAAGATTTGAACGACTGGCTGAACAAAAAAGATGGAAATCAAGTCAGATATATGATCGAGTCCGAAGGTGCCGAAATAATCGGTGAATCGCTGTCTGAGCTGGACAGATTGTATGATGAGGGCTTACGCATACTCACACTGTCGTGGAATTACGATAACGCCGTATGCGACAGCGTTGCAGGCAATAATACACATAACGGCCTTTCCCGGTTCGGCAGGAAGGTAGTAGAAAGAGCCGAAAGTCTGGGCATTATTATTGACGTATCCCACTGCTCCGACAAAACCTTTTCAGATGTTGAAGAAATGGCAAAAAAACCTTTTATAGCTTCTCACAGCAATAGCCGGACTCTATGCCAGCACAGGCGCAACCTTACAGACGATCAAATCATATCCATCGCAAAAAGTGGCGGTATTATAGGAATAAATCTATTTCCCCGGTTTCTGGCAAACTCGGGAAATGCCCGGTTTGTGGATATAATCAAACATATAGAGTATATTTCGGCATTGGTAGGGGCATCTAATGTCGGTTTCGGATTTGATTTCGACGGTATCGAAAACACACCGGAGGGAATAAGGGGAGTGGAGGACACGATTAAAATAGCCGAAGCGCTTCTTAAGCTGAACTACAGTGAAGTATCGGTAAAAGGCATAGTTGGGTTTAATTTTGCGGAATTGATGCGTAGAATCCTGTCCGGTTGTGATAAATAAAAAAATATTATATAATATCCGAAGGATATTTCATTGGCTCTGCTTTTGCAGAGATATTTGGCTCGGCTTTAGTCGGGACTATGACCGCGCATATTCATTGATGAAGAAGCCTTCCTGAAGAGCAGGCAAAAGACTGGCTGGTGGTTGTAAGTTTGGGAGAAACAATGGATAAAAAACGTGATTTGCTGGATATGGATTTTGAAGAGCTTTTGGAGGCATTGACAGCTTTGGGTTTTCCGGCATTCAGGGCAAAACAGGTTTACCAATGGCTATACTCCGGCCAACTGGATTTTGGATCCATGACCAATCTCCCGAAGGATATGAGGGCTAAGCTTGCCGAAGAGTTTGCGGCAGGCCGGTTAAAAATAGCTGATAAATTGATCTCAAAAGTTGATGGTACCAGAAAGTATTTGTTTGAGCTTGAGGATGGCAATATAATTGAAAGCGTGCTAATGAAATATCGGTATGGCTACTCGGCGTGCCTTTCCACACAGGTTGGCTGTCGTATGGGATGCACTTTTTGTGCTTCGGCGAGCCTGGGTCTTGTGAGAAACCTTACTGTGGGGGAACTTTTGGCTCAGGTTCTTAATATTATTCATGATATTGGTGAAAGAGTGAGCCATTTGGTGTTAATGGGCATAGGGGAGCCTTTTGATAACTATGACAATGTTATGACTTTTTTACGGCGAGTCAGCAGGGAGGATACACTGAACATAAGCTACAGGAAAATGACGGTGTCTACCTGCGGGATAGTACCTAAAATATTGGAGTTTGCAAAAGAAGGTATACCAGTTAACTTGTCGGTATCCCTCCACGCTCCTGATGATGAAATAAGGAAAAGAACCATGCCCGTTGCCCGCCGCTGGTCTTTCAATGAGCTGCTTTATGCATGCAACGAGTATACAAGGCTTACATCAAGGCGCATAACCTATGAATACTCGCTGATAGAAAATGTCAATGATTCTGTGGAATTTGCGGAGATCTTGGCTAAAAAATTGAAGGGGACTCTTTGTCATGTAAATTTAATTCCTGTTAATACCGTTGAAGGAATAGATTTTAACAAGAGTTCCCGAAATAGAACAGATGCTTTTAAAAAGATGCTTGAAAAATACGGAATAGCTGTTACAGTAAGAAGAGAATTGGGAAGTGATATTATGGCAGCTTGCGGACAGCTAAGAAGAAACACTCTTACGAGGTCGGGGAAGGTGTAGATATTGTTGAAATATTCGGCACTTAGTGACATAGGTCTGAAAAGGGAAAAAAATGAAGACAACTGGAATATCGTTTTAGACACAAGCGGTAATCCTATAGGGTTTATTATTGCCGACGGCATGGGCGGTTATCATGCCGGAGAGCAAGCCAGCCGGATCGCAGTTGAAGAAATGTCTGAAATGGTTTTGGAGTGTACTTCGGGCAACTTCACTTTTGATGCCATAAAGGAAGTTGCTGCAAAACGGATAAATATTATCAACGACAAGATCATGGATTACTCTCTTCATAATCTGGGAGGCTTGAAAAGCGGCACTACACTTTCGGTAGGTATGGTTATAGGAGATATTCTACATATAATCCACGTGGGGGACAGCCGGGTATATCGCATCAGGAATGGCAGCATCAGCCGCCTGACAGAGGACCATTCTCTGGTAGCAGAATTAGTTAAAGAAGGTGTCATCAGCGCTGATGAAGCCAACCATCATCCCGACAGGAACCGTATAACGCGGGCATTGGGGTTTCAGGAAAATTTCTTTCCGGATATGTTTAAAGAGATCATTCTGCCAGGTGACATTTATATATTCTGCACCGATGGGCTTTATGAGGATTTGAATGATGATGACATATTAAAGGCGGTTCTTGACGAACCGCGAGAATCCATATCAAAGCGCCTTGTTGATGAAGCGAAGAAGTATGGCGGAAGCGACAATATCACAGTAATAGTCGCTTGGATGTAGCCAAAGGGGTGTAAAAATGATTGGAACAGTTTTAGGTAATAGATATGAAATTATGACCGAAATCGGGATCGGTGGAATGGCCAGGGTTTACAAGGCTAAAGATCGCTACCTTCAGAGAATTGTAGCCATAAAGGTTTTGAAGGATGAATTCCGCGAGGACACCGAATTTTTAAAGAGATTTGATACCGAGGCCCAGGCTGCGGCAAGCCTTACCCATCCGAATATTGTCCAGATATATGATGTGGGTCGTGACAATAATCGTTATTATATTGTGATGGAGTATGTAGACGGTATTACCTTGAAAGAATATATAGCGAATAAGGGTTCATTGGATTGGAGGGAAACCATAGATATTTCTGTTCAGATTTGCAGTGCCCTGTCTAAAGCTCATAACAGGAATATCGTCCACCGTGATATTAAGCCCAATAATATTATAATGACCTCTGACGGAGTTCCGAAGGTTGCTGATTTCGGCATTGCCCGCTCGGTGTCAAGCGAAACCGATACTATGACAATAGATACAATAGGATCGGTTCACTATTCTTCACCGGAACAGGCAAGGGGAGGGTATACCGATGCCCAGTCCGATATATACTCAATAGGGGTGACCATATTCGAAATGGTTACGGGAGAGCTTCCTTTTGACGGAGAAACGCCGGTTGCAGTGGCCCTGAAGCATATTCAGGACATACCTCCGACCCCTTCCTCCATAAAAAAAGGAATTCCCCGGGCACTTGATGATATTATCCTGACTGCTATGGCAAAAAGCAGGCAGGATCGCTATGCCACTGTGGCGGAGCTTATTAACGACCTTGAAAATATCAGATTCAAGCAAAGCTCTTCTGAAATCGTAGTACCGAATATAAAGCACGAAAGCAAATATGACACCAAAAAACTGGAAAAACCATTGGAAGAAGATTTGATCATGAGCAGCAAGCAGCATAAATCATCAAAATCAAAAAAAAGTAAAAACGCAAGCGAAGGCAGCAGCCGTAAATTTCTTATGCCTATAATCTACATTCTTTTGATAGCAACCATTTTAGGGAGTATGTACTATTTTGTAAGAATGATCATTAATGAATTTACAGAGGATTCGATCAACACTCCTAAAGAGATCACATTGGGCAATTATGTCAATCGCCATATCGATGATGTAAAAAAGGAGCTTGAGCTCAACGGCGTAGATCTTCTGCAGGATGTTGAAATAACCTATGAGCCCAGCGATACTATTGATGAGAATTTTGTTATTCAGCAATCTCCTACACCCGACAGTCCGATGAAACTGGGAGGGTATACAAAGCTTAGGCTGGTAGTGAGCCAGGGAACTGAGATGGTGAAGATCCCTAACGTTGCATGGCAGGATAAAAATACAGTGTATTACAGGCTGAAGGATGAGCTTGGTCTTGTGGTTGACGAAGTGCCTGAATACCATGAAGAAATAGCCAGCGGAATGGCCATAAGGACTGATCCTGAATCTGGCGATGACGTGAAAAAGGGTTCGAGGGTTACATTATATTGGAGCCTTGGTCCTAAAAAAGAACAGGTAATAGTACCGAATTTAGTAGGGGAAACCTACGAAGCAGCCAAAAGAAAACTGGCCGATGCCAAGCTCAAGGTCGGTGATACCTTCCCCGCAGACCGTGAAGGACATCAGGGCGTTATAGAAAGCCAATCACCCAATGCGGGCGAAACTGTATATGAGGATACTCCGGTCACGTTATTCTTTAAGGAGGAAGTTGAAGAACCAGGGGACGATACACCTATTATCGGAAGAGTGAACAAGACTATAACCATCAGTCTCCCGTCGGGATATGAATTTGGCGAAAGTGTAAGATTAAGGATTTATGTAGCTAACAACAGAACTGGGGATGAGAGTATCGTTAAGGATATACCCAATATCCCAGTCAGTGAATTTCCAAAATCGGTTATAATAACCATACCCGACGACAGTCAGGTTACGGTTAGAGCATTTATAAACGATTTGCCCGTTTACGAAAACGTATTTTAGTCAGATTTTTGGGGTGTGATAATCAGTTTGCCAGAAGGAATGATTTTAAAAGGCGTAGGAGGTTTCTATAGCGTACTGCTGGATAAAGGCAGTCTGTCAAAGGACAAATTGCCCAAAGACAACGCGCCTGTTATATATACATGTAAAGCGAGGGGGATACACCGAAAGGAAGGGGGATCGATTCCTCTTCCCGGAGACAGGGTTACGTTTAAAATATTGGATGAGCAGAAAAGGATCGGTCATATAGATCGGATCAGGGACAGGGTCAATGCTTTTACAAGACCCGCGGTAGCCAATATAGATCAGTTAGCCATAGTATTGGCCGTAACCAACCCTCAGCCGGATATGATGCTTGTTGACAAGTTATTAATAACCTGTCAGGCAAAGGATATAAGGCCCTTGATCATAATAAATAAAACCGATCTTGATACAGGAAACCAGGTCGAGGCTTTAAGAAAGGTCTACGAAAAGACCGGTTTTACAGTATTATCCTTGACCAAGTTCAGTTGTGAAGCTTATGATATTCTTCACAAGGAACTTGTCGGATTTACAACTGCTTTTGCGGGGCAATCCGGAGTAGGTAAATCTACGATACTTAATATCGTATTAAACAACTGGCTTATGGAAACAGGAGATGTAAGCGAACGCATACAACGCGGAAAGCATACCACGCGGCATGTCCAGCTTTTCCAGCTTGACCAGGGAGGTTTCATTTTGGATACTCCCGGCTTCAGTGCTTATACTGTGACCGAAGTCCACCATGAAGACCTTCAGAGTTACTATCCCGAATTTACTGATGCTGCCGGTTTATGCCGGTTTAAGGGCTGCAGCCATATAAGCGAGCCTGATTGCGGAGTAAAAATATTATATGACGAAGGTCAGATCAATGAAGGTCGGTATTTAAGATATACAGAGCTGTATAAAGAGCTGAAGGAAGCTTATGACAACAGATATAGAAGGTAGGAGACAGAATATGATTAAGATTGCACCATCGATACTTTCAGCAGATTTTTCAATTTTGGGGGAAGAAATAAAGAAAATTGAGAGATCGGGAGCGGATTTGGTCCATGTCGATGTTATGGACGGCCATTTTGTTCCCAATATAACCATAGGTCCATTGGTGGTTTCGGCTATTCGCCCGCTGACAAAACTTCCATTGGATGTCCACCTGATGATATCAAATCCGGACAGTTATATTGAGTCTTTTAAAGAAGCCGGAGCCGATATCATTACAGTACATGCCGAAGCATCGCATCATCTGGACAGAACTGTATCCCGAATTCGGCAAATGGGCATTAAAGCCGGAGTATCATTGAACCCTT
Organism: Clostridiaceae bacterium; assembly: GCA_012520855.1. Classification (GTDB taxonomy): domain Bacteria; phylum Bacillota; class Clostridia; order DSM-8532; family DSM-8532; genus DTU059. The sequence goes on from JAAYNO010000227.1 coordinate 15,879, forward strand.
CAACACCTGAAAGTGTCCTTGAATATGTTTTAGACAAGATTGATATGGTCCTTATTATGACCGTTAACCCCGGATTCGGGGGACAAGCCTTTATTGAGGGTATGATTGAAAAAATATCGAGAATGAAAGAAATGATTCAAAGAAGGGATCTTTCAGTTGATATCGAGGTTGATGGCGGAATCAATGAAGATACCATAGCTCTGGTTTCAAAAGCCGGAGCTGGAATTGCCGTAACAGGATCAGCTTTCTTCGGCAGCAAGGATCCTGAAGCTTTTGTAAGGCTTCTTAAAGAAAGGGGAATGGAGGCTATATAAGCCACCCCCCTCTGGTATTCCGAACATAGCGCAGTTAAGGATCTGATATGCAGGAGTCAACCAGCGTGTAATACTGTCTCCTGTTTGTCATCCTGGACGAAACGCAGTTAAGTGAAGGATCTATGGGCGTACACCGTACGCCCGTATTTTCAATAAAAACAGGGAGCATATGATGAAGACGCTTATTGTTGGCAGCGGCAGTCTTACCGATACCGAATTTTTGAAAAAGAAATATGAATGGGCAGACTTAGTCATTGCGGCAGACGGCGGTTCGCTATACCTGGTTGATGCGGGGCTCGAACCCCATATCCTGCTGGGTGATTTTGACTCATTACCCGACCCGGTTCTTCAAAAATTCAGAAAGAATGAAAACATTGAAATTGTAGAATTTCAACCTGAGAAGGATTATACCGATATTGAGCTTGCGATAAATTTTGCCCTCGAACGGGGAGCAGCCAATATTTCTATCATCGGAGCCTGCGGGACGCGGCTTGACCATACTGTTGCAAATATCCATCTCCTGTATAAAATTATCAAAAGCGGCGCTAAAGGCTGTATTGAAGATGAAAACAATCAAATTTTTCTTATTGACAACAGCATTACATTATATAAGAGAGACAAATTCAAGGTGTCCTTAGTTCCTCTGCCGCCTTATGTAAAAGGTATAACCACAACTGGTCTTTCGTATCCGCTGACCGACGAAACCTTTGTTTTCGGGATCGGCAGGGGGATCAGCAATGAATTTGCCGGCGAGATGGCTACAGTTTCTATAAAAGAAGGACTGCTTTTGGTTTTTGTTTCAAAGGACTAGCAAGGTCAGCTTTAAGATATAAACAAGAAAATCGTTTTCACGTGCTACCTGATATGGAGTTATTATTGAGTACTGCAAGGAGAGGTAATCATAATGCGTAAAAAAAACTATCCGCTATATGAAACGACTATATTTGAAGACTTTCGGATCATGACAGAAAACGTGGCTAAGAAGTATCCTGACAGAGTTGCCTTTTCATATAAAAAAGATCCTCATGACTCTGAAACGATAAAAGTAACCTATAGCCAGGCCAGGGATTTTATTCGCGATATGGGAACCGAATTGATTTCCATGGGTTTTAGCGACAAGCATATAGCCCTCATAGGAGAAACCTCGTACGAATGGATCAGCTCGTATTTTTGTCTCATGTCGATTGGTTCTGTTGTCGTACCTGTCGATAAAGACCTGCCTGTTGATGAAATTGCGGGTATAATGAGCTTTGCCGATTGTGAAGCTGTTATTTACAGCCCGTTAATAGAAGAGAAGATCGAAATACTCAGGACTAAGGGATTATCGATAAAGAAGTATATCTGCCTGGGTAAGACAGACAAAGATTTTTCAGACAATATCCATGAAATTGCCTTAAGAGGCGGAGAACGTTTTAAGAACGGAGATAATGCTTATTATGACTATAAGATCGACCCGGAAAGGTTGGCAACCATAGTTTTTACCTCGGGCACGACAGGAAAGGGCAAAGGCGTGATGCTGTCGCAGAAGAATATAGTTTCCGATATGACACAGGGCATGTACCTCTTCGCCATCACTCCAAGAACCATGAGTGTCCTTCCGCCCCATCATACATATGGCTCAACGGTAAATTTTGTGGGACACTTTTCTCAAGGATCTGAAATCTACATTTCCAGCGGTCTTAAATACATGATAAATGAAATAAAGGAACAGAAGCCGCAGCATTTGATACTGGTACCTTTGTTTATTGAGACCATGCATAAGAAAATATGGCAAAATGCTGAAAAAACCGGTAAAGCGGATTTATTGCGCAAGATGATTAAAGTGAGCAATGCCTTGCGCAAATGTGGAATTGATTTGCGCCGGAAGCTGTTTAAGAGCATTCACGAAAACTTTGGAGGAAAGCTTGAAATGATTATTTGCGGCGGCGCCAGCTTGAATCAGGACATTATAGATTTCTTCGACTCCATAGGCATGACTATTTTAAACGGCTATGGGATAACAGAATGCTCTCCTTTGGTATCCTGCAACAGAAATAAGTATCAAAAGAAGGGAAGCGTTGGGATCCCTATTATCGGAGAGCAAATCAAGATCAAAGACCCCGATGAAAATGGTGAAGGTGAGATTTGTGTAAAAGGCCCCAATGTTATGCTTGGCTACTATAAAGATCCGGAGGCAACTGCCCAGGTTTTTGACGAGGAAGGATACTTTAAAACCGGAGATTACGGCAGGTTGGATGAAGAAGGCTGGCTTTACATTACAGGCAGACTTAAGAATATCATAATCTTAAGTAACGGCAAGAACGTGTATCCTGAAGAGATCGAAACTGAGATATCAAGAATATACGGTGTTTCAGAGGTTGTTGTATATGCCGGAGAAAGTAAGACCCAAAAGAACAAGGAAGTGATCGTGGCTGAGATATTCCCCGATTATGAGGCTTTAAGCATGCGGGGAATCGAAAACGTTGAGGAGTATTTCAACAACGAGATCAAAAAAATGAACAATAGAATGGTTTCATATAAAGCAGTAAAGCTGGTTAAAATCCGAAAAGAAGAATTTCAGAAGAATGCCTCAAAGAAAATACTCAGGTTTGCGATCGACAAGAGTATTGAATAGACTCAGGCGTCTTTCTGAGCGAAGCGACTGAAGAATCTTTTACCTCCAACCTCTTACGTCTAGCTTCCAATGCGCGAAGCAGCGGTGTGTCCCCATTTAAATAAAACAAGGCGACTTTCGTCGCCTTGTTATTCTAAAACTTATTATTCTTCAACTATGGTATTGCGTTTTGACTTTATCCTGCTTTTTTTGGAAGGGGGAGACGCATTTTCTTCTTTGCTGAGCTCTATCATTCTGCAGCTGCCCTGGAAAATAGCCCCTTCATCAGTCACAATGCTGTTTACCTCAATATCCCCCAGGAGCTTGGCCTGCGACATAAGATGCAAAAGGCCTTTTGACAGAACGTTTCCATTTATGGTCCCGCTTATGTATACATTGCTTCCGTAGATATTTCCGTTGACAGTGGAGGTGGGTTCGATATAAACGTCACCGCTGGCTCTTATATCCCCCTCGACTCTTCCGAGGACTTTTACCGATCCCTCCGATTCAATGTTTCCGGTAAAGCTTGTGAATTCCCCCAATACAGTATCCATGGCAAGCGGTGTTTTCTTTTTACTGAACATATTCATTTTCCGCCTTTCATCGTTTATCGTTTTTCAAGAAATTTGACAGGGTTAGTCGGAACACCGTTGATGTGTATCTCAAAATGCAGATGGGTACCTGTTGAAGTACCGGTGTTACCCATTACAGCAATCTTTTGCCCTTTCTTTACCCACTCTCCGACTTTAACGCTGGAGGACTTAAGGTGGGCATACAGTGTTCTGAAACCATTGCCGTGGTCGATTACTATAAAATTACCATAGCCGCTGTTTCTTGACACCTGAATGACCTTGCCGTCACCTGCGGCATAGATCGTGGGATACTTTTTATTCCCAATATCGATACCATCATGCTGACGATAGTACCTGTAGACCGGATGTAAACGTCTGCCGAAACCGGAGTGTATTGTATTGCCGTAGTCTACAGGCCAATAGGTGGGAAGGGCATTCAAATAGTTGACAAGCTCTTTTTCTTTCTTTTCTATTCTATCATTTGTACTGTCTTCGGACAACTTAGCGCTTTTAACAACTTCAATCAGTGAACGTAATTCCTGTAAGCCTTCTTTAAAAGTCATTTCCTTGGAATTGCCCCGGCTTACGCTTTTAATTGTTTTCATGTTATTGTCTACGTATGCTACCACCATATCCTCATATTCAGTTTGGAACTGTTCAAGAGCTTTCTCGGAAATTGTTTTTGTAGTAGCTGCTGCAGAAATAAGCTCAGAGTTTTCAATCAATTCTTTGGTCTGATTTGCTATAAAGTCTTCCAACTCAGCCTTCTGTGCCAGGATCAAGTTCAACTCCTGCTCATGCCGTGTCTTTAATTCCTGATTCTGTCTGACTACCGAAAGGGTATACCCGGTAAGCATCAGAAGCGACACAAGCATTATCGCGGTTAGAGATAAAAGGGTTGTCCTATAATTATTTATTCTTATAGTGCGGACACTTCCCTTGCGGTGCGGGACAAGCATAAAAGACAGATAATTTCGCTTCCTGGAGGAAATTTTTCCTGTCATCTTACCCATGACTTCACTCCTCAATCACTCTTTTTGCTTAATGATCAAGCATTATCCTGAATTATTCAAAGCCGCATACTTTCAGATAATACTAAAAATGTTACATTTTCGTTACAATTTAAGGTCAAATTTAACAAACAACCATATTATATTATATTATGACCTGAAAGAGAAGATATATTATGAATTTTGTTTTGAATTAATTTTATTGTTGGTATATGATATGATATATGGGTGTCTGATTATCTATTCTTTTTTTGAGGATAAAATATGGCAAGAGCAACTATAAAAAGCAAGATATATATAGGTTTTATAATCCTTGTTATGCTTTCGGTTTTTATATTTGGTGTTTTGTCCTGGTTTGCGCGGGACTATATTATAGACGGTGCAAAAAAGATCCAGCACAATTCCTCACTAACACGTCAGGTAGATGATTTAAGGGCTTTATCGCAAGAGAAAGCGATCGTTTTATATCAGGGAGTTTTGGAAAAGAAAAATATTCATGATATTCTTCTTCATG
>JAAYNO010000228.1 GCA_012520855.1 Clostridiaceae bacterium
ATATCTCTCCGGCTTTTTCCCGGTACCTTCCCCCAACCTGAATACCTCCAAAACAATGTTCTAACAACAGCCTATCAGATCCCCGCCCATACATTCACAGCAACTGTCGGCGCACCAAAGGCTCATACACAAATTACACATATCAGGATTGCTCTGATAGCTGTTCCGGTGGTAATAATTCTGACGGTATCCTGTGTATTGCTGGTTTAGGTTGTTAAGAGCATTTCTGTATTCAAAATTCGCGGGGTCCATATTGGCGGCCTTTTGAATATTTGTATAACCTCTGTCATACCAGCCTCTTCTTAGAAACACAAGACCCTGCAAATAATGCCATGCAGCATTTCTTACATGCATTCTGTCAAGGATTTTCTGAGCTTCGCTCAAATTACCGCTATTGATGAACATCCTCACCTTGCGTTCCATTTCAGCTTCATTCTCATGCTGATACTGGGTATTAAAGCCAGATTGGTATTGGGATTTGGATTTCTGCTGGCCCTGATACTGCTGACGGTAAGATCCCTTAGAAGCATTACTGTTATCATAGGATTGCTCATAACCTGTTTGATACTGATAACTGCCGCCGGCGTTTTTCATCAGAAAATCATAAGCTTCATTTATTTCTCGCATCTTCTCTTCTGCTAAATCAGCCAGAGGGTTGTTGCGATATCTGTCAGGATGATATTTTTTAGCCAATTCACGATAGGCACGCTTGATCTCATCGTAGCTTGCCCCCTCTTTAATACCCAAAACCTTATATGGATTCTTTTTCATTGTCTCTACCTCTTTCCCGTAAAACCCTGTCTGTCTTAACAATTAAGCCTGAGTATAGTATATTATCAAGTATTCCTTTGTTTTTTTCAATTCCTAAAAGCGAGTATGCCTTTTCAGCCTCGCTTAGCGAATAGGTCAGAATAAAGTTAACTTTTTCTCTGATTGTGTCTTTAAAATCCTTTATTCCATTTTCCTTAAAGCCGAACTGACTGATCAGCGGATTATATGCTTTATTCCCGGCGTCCCTTTCAAGGTCATCGTAGGCATCCATCACATAGATCCATCGGCCTAAGTTGTAACCCAGCCATCCCAAAGTCTTTCTTTCATTTTCATCTTTAATATGCCCGCATTCAAAAAGTTCTCTCATAATAGACGCAAAAGGCTCTGCCGCTTCATCTATAGAATCACAATTGTTCTTTTCCAGCTCTGTCAGTTGTTTTAAGTAGGATTCAATCGCTGCACATTTTTCGGGATATCGTTTTTTTGATTTATTGTATGCTCTTTTCAAGGCTAAAGCCCCGGTCCCGGCAAAAATATTTCCATCATCCTTCCACTTATCAATTAAATTATAATACATTAAAATAATATTCATGTCTGATGTATATTCAGCAAAAACATTGGAAAAAATAATAAACCTTTTTTTGGCAGGATGAACGATACACCTTTGCCTTTTTCCTCTTATGGGAATCGGGCTTAATGCATCCAGAAGGACATATAGAAAAGCCAGATCATAATTAAGCGTCAGCCTGGGTATTTGCCCATAACGCTTTCCTATGGTCTTGCACAGGCTGCAGTAATATCCTCGGAAAACATCGAATTCCCTAATCTTAAGTTCCGGTTTATCTGGTTCAACATATCCGAACATCTAAACCTCAATTCGTGTTAACAGACTCTTCAAGCTTTTTATCTTCTTTGAGTTTATCAAAGCTTATGCCCTGGACATGAATATTAATAGACGATACATTCATGCCGGTCATACTTTCAACTGATGACTTGACTTTTTCTTGGATCCTCCAGGCTACATCCGGTATACGTGCCCCATACTCAACCAGTATGTAAAAATCTATGGTAACGTCTTTCCCGTCGATTTCCACCTTTACACCCTTGGTAGGATTTTTCCGTCCCAAAACAGAAGAGATGTTCTCGGCGATATTAGCATTCATGCCTGCTACACCTTCAATTTCACTTGCCACAGTGTGGGCTATAACAGTAATAACATCCGCACTTATCCTTATTTCACCAATGTCATCCTGATCTTTTAAAACATCCATCTTTTCAGGCATATATATTACCTCCTGCTGATTGTAGCCTTGACGGCAGATAAATACAAGGCATCAATGCCAATTATACCATTTTGCTTTTATTCAATGCAACTTTAACCATGAAGCTGAATAAGTATTGTGTAGGTTCCCTTTTACTTTAGATTATATCGGTAAAATACCAGGAAAGAAATGGTCATCGGACATGCAAAAATCAAACAGATCATATAAAACTTTATTACCTTATTTTTTCCCTTTTCTGGCTCTGCTGCTTTGCTTGTTTTCTAAAGAAACATCTCTCGCAGCAAGAAAAGCTTTGTACTTATGCCTCGATGTGGTCATACCTTCGCTTTTTCCCTTTTTTGTTCTGTCCAGACTGCTTATCCCATTTGTATCTGGCTTATCTTTTCCAGATTTCCTTAAAAAAATAATAGAGAAGTTGTTCAATCTTCCGTACTATACAATTGTTATAATCCTTCTTGGATTTATAAGCGGATACCCCAATGGCGCTAAAATGTCCCGTGACATGTTTGATCAGGGGCTTTTAGACAGTCGTCAGGCAAGTAAAATCCTGTCGGTGGCTAATAATTGCAGCCCGCTGTTCATTATCGGAACTGTTGGCGCAGGTATGCTAAAAAGCGTCAAGCTGGGAGTTTTTCTTCTTCTGATGCACTGGATCTCAGGAATTATCGCAGCATTCATAACAGGGAAAATAGCAGATTCATTGGTCAGTGAAAGAAACTCTGACCATCGCAAGGTACGGCAAGAAATGTTTCATGAAAGAAAACAAAAAGGATACCATAATAAACACATAAAAAAAGAGGATTCAAACAAAAATCACGGAGGAAACAAGAGTCCTGTCTCTGGAAGTCTATCGGCTCTGCTGCCTTTATCTATAGAAGAGGCCGCAATTTTAAGCATAAAAGTATCTGGTTATATAGTTTTTTTTGCTGTGATTTCAGAACTTTTGAGCAGAATGGGCGTTTTTTCTCTTGCAGGAGGTTTTCTGGCATCTTTGATCGACATCAAAAAAGCAAATCCTGATCTACAGGAGTTTATATCCGCATTTTCCAGAGGAATTATTGAGATAACCTCCGGCTCCCAGGCGATTTCCAGGTTAAGAGGTACTGCTCTGAATATGCAATTATCAGTAATCTCGCTATTTTTCGGATTTGCGGGTTTCTCTGTACATACGCAGATAATGGGGATCATGAAAGGTACGGGATGCAAATACCGTATTCTGTTCGTCGGTAAACTTCTGCATGGTGTTATTGGTTATATTCTGACACTGGTGTCAATAAGCTTAATGCCTGCTTCTATACAGACTTCGAATCTTGAATCAGTATCGAATCTCGATTTTTCACCAGCACGACCGCTAATAATAGGGATACTGCTGGTATCATTAATAATCGCCCCATACAAGGTGCCACAAAAACCATATGCCAAAAAGTCAAAATAACAAAAACGCTTATCCTATTTCAACTCCTGACGGTTAAGCCTTATAACATCAAGGGTATCTTCTAATATCTCTTCCACTTTGTTTAGGATCCCATCGGCGTATTCTCTTGTCCCCAGACGTATTTCCCTGGCATTCTTTTTGGCGTTGGAAATTATTATCTCGGATTGCTCATAAGCTTTTTTAGTGATTTCATTTTCGTCAACAAGAGCAGCAATACGAGATTCAGCATTTCTTATTATGTTTTCAGCTTCTTGCTGGGCTTCTGATAATATACGCTGTTTTTCATCTGCGATACGTTTTGCGGTTTTTATATCGTCAGGAAGTTTAAGACGAATTTCCTGTACTATATCCAATAATGCATCTCTATCTAAAAGACATTTCCCACCTGACAGCGGGATATTCACACCACATTCAATTATATCTTCAAGCTGCTCCAAAAGATCCAGTAATTCCATTTTAACCTCCATCTGGCTGCCATAAAAGCCTGAAAACCATTTTAAGCTATGACCCACACAGCGAAAATCATTTTTTTAGTTTCTTAATTATTATATCGGCTATTTGCGCAGGAACAAAATCATTAATTTTTGCGCCGTATTTGGCAAGATCCCTTATAGCACTTGAGCTAAGGAACGAATTTTGTATGCTTGTCATCATAAACAGAGTATCGATTTCATTATCAAGATTATGATTCAAAAGTGCCATTTGCATTTCATATTCAAAATCAGAAACAGCTCTTAAGCCCTTTATGATAGTCTTGGCATTGACCTTGCGCATAAAGTCGACCAAAAGACCTGAAAAACTTGTAATTTCAATATTATCACGTTTTCCTACCGATAGGCGTAAAAGCTCAAGTCTTTCATCGACAGTGAAAGCGGGAGTTTTTGCCGTATTGACTGAAACAAGTACAATAAGCTTGTCACAGATCCTTGATGCTCTGTTTATAATATCAAGATGTCCATTTGTCACAGGATCAAAACTTCCCGGATAAACAAATATTCTCAAAATGATTTCCTCCTTTGTATCATGACCGAGTCTCCTTCACATAGAATGAAAACAGCGTTTCACCGTAATGCTTGACACGTGTTCTTACAAGCTTACCCACCTTCTCAGGAGGGGTTTCATCCATATGGTGCTCGCATGCTAAAATACTTTCTTCACTCATTATATCAAAATCATCAATATTTTGTATTGTCCTGACAATAAAATTCATTTTATATGGAGGATCTAAAAAAATAATGTCAAATTTCTCCTGCCTTCTATATAGATAGTTTATAGCTTTTGCGGCATCCATAGCCAGAACTGTAGCTTGTTTCGTAAATTTTGTCTTGTCAAGGTTATCTAATATCAGATCTCTGCATTTTTTACTTTTATCCACGAATACAGCGCTTTTTGCACCTCTGCTCAGAGCCTCGATCCCAAGACTTCCTGAGCCGGCAAAAAGATCCAGGACGACCGTATCTGCAATATATGGCATAAGAATATTAAAGACTGATTCTTTTATCCTGTCCAAAGTAGGTCTCGTGTTTTTTGTATCAGGCGCTTTGATTGGAACCCCTCTTGCCGTTCCGCCTATTATTCTTAACATAATTCTCCTTTACGATAAATTCTTTTTGGTTAAGATTCTTCGCTGCGCTCAGGAATGACTTTAATTGATCGCTATCTCCCTAAACTTTTCTTTCATAATATAGTCCAGCTTATCTGCCAGCGGCCTGTATTGCTCATCCTTTGCAAGCAGATCATTACTCATTATATGTTTTACAGCCATTTGGACTTCCTTAAGTATACCCATATCTCTGTAAAGATTTGCTATTCTTAATTCAGGCAAGCCATGCTGCCTGACACCAAAAACATCGCCCGGGCCTCGAAGCTCCAGATCCTTCTCTGATATTACAAACCCATCGTTGGTGCTTGCCATTATCTCCATTCTCTGCCGTGAGATCTCACTCTTGCTCTGGTTGATCAGAATACAATAGGACTTATGCTCGCCTCTTCCGACTCGTCCTCTTAACTGGTGAAGCTGAGCAAGCCCAAATCGCTCAGCGCTTTCTATAACCATCAGCGTGGCGTTTGGAACATTTACACCGACTTCAATCACTGTGGTTGATACCAGTACGTCAAGCTCGCCCTTAACATAAGATCTCATAACAGTTTCCTTGTCAGAAGACTTCATTTTGCCATGTATAAGACCTACCCTGAGACCTTTAAGCTCGTTGTCCCTGATACGTTCAGCAAGGCCCTCTGCCGACTCAGCAGAGATCTCATCCGAGTCTTCAACCAAAGGACAGACTATATATGCCTGACGGCCCTGCGTAACATTTTTTCGGATAAAATTATATATCCTCTGTCTGAATGATCCATCCACTGCGTAGGTATCGATTGGCTTCCGGTTAGGAGGCAGTTCGTCAATAACAGATACATCCAGATCACCGTAGAGAACCAGAGATAATGTTCTGGGTATAGGTGTTGCAGTCATGACCAGTATATCAGGATTTTCACCTTTAGTGGAGATCTTTGCCCTTTGACGAACACCAAATCTATGCTGCTCGTCGGTGATAACAAGACCCAGCCGGTCAAATCCGGCATCATCTTCCAAAATCGCATGAGTTCCTATCACAACATCAATTTCGCCATTTCTTAAAGACGATTTGATTTCTTCCTTTTCCTTTTTCCTTGTGCTTCCTGTTAAAAGACTTACCTTTATTCCCAGGCTATCAAAAAGTGTGCTCACGCTTCTGTAGTGCTGCTCCGCAAGGATTTCTGTTGGAACCATAAAGGCGCTTTGATACCCATTTTTAGCTGCCATATATATAGCCATGACAGCTATGATCGTTTTTCCTGATCCCACATCTCCCTGGATCAGCCGATTCATTCTCCTGGCAGACTCCATATCTTTCCGGATTTCCTCGAACACTTTTTTTTGTGCATTGGTGAGGCTGAATGTCAGCTTGTCCAGAAGAGGTGCCATATCTATAGGCTGAAATTTGATGCCTTTCTGTTCAGAGCTTACTCCTTTAGATCTAATAAGGCTAAGCTGAAGTAAAAGAAGCTCCTCAAACACCAGCCGCCTTCTGGCTTCTTCCATGTTTGAGAAGTTTTTAGGAAAATGTATCTCTTCATATGAGAATTTTACCTGACTAAGCTTATATTCTTTTCGCAAATCTTCTGGAAGCGTTTCCTCAAGCTTATCCTTAATCAAGTATAAAGAATTTTCAGTAAGTTTCCTAACATGAGCCTGGGTCAAACCCTTGGTAAGTGAGTAAACAGGCAAAATCCTTCCTGTTATTTTCCCTGATTGGTCTGCTTTCTCAATAACGGGGCTGTTCATCTCAATTCTCATGCCCGTTCTTTTGACCTTGCCGAAGAATATATATTCAACATCTTTTTGCAGACTGTTTTTTATATATCTCTGATTAAACCATGTCAGTGATAAAAAAGCCGTCCCATCGGTTACCAGGGCTTTAGTTACCAAAAGGTTCCTCCTTGGCCTTGTTTCAGCGATCTCAGAAACCAGCCTGGCGGTGACCCCGCACTCTTCCCCATCCATTACCTCTATGATTTTTTTTACTTCGGTTCTGTCTTCATATTCCCTTGGAAAATAGTTTATAGCATCGTAGACAGTGCAAATGCCAAGCTTTGAAAAAAGCCTGGCTCTTGCTTCTCCTACACCTTTTATATACCTTATGGATTGCCCTGAATTAATATCCTGAGGCATGGTAAAACCACCGCCTGTAATCATGTGAATCTTTTTATAATATATCATAAACCATGCCTGAGAGTACAGGATATCCAGATTTGTCTGATTCTCTTTAATAACTAAGATCTTAAAGGATATTCTACACTGATTTTATAAGTACATTTTATCAATTGCTTTATAATACCCATGATATTTTTGATAGTCTGGTGCCAGGATCACCTTTTTCATTAAAATATTTCTTCCTTTCCGGACTTATCAAATAATGGATTATTCACAGGCCAGGAACCGTAATACGCCTTTTTGCAAGCTGCATTCCAATTTTGCCCAATCCCAATATACCGAGCGTCTTACCGTAAACTTCCCCTCCCAATATTTTCCCTGCTTTTCTTATACTGATCCCATCATGGCAAGCTCTATTGCATTATAGGCTTTAATATACTCGTAAAATGCCATCCACGCATCTAATTCACTTTGCCTTAATTTAAGCCTTGCTTCTTCAAGTTCAATTCTGCTAATCATGCCCAGGTTGAATTTATTAAGTGTTACCGTATATTTTTTATGCTGAGCTGCAGCCTTTTTTTCCTGGAGATTTACCGCATCATACTTTGCTTCATAATCGGAATAAAGATTGTTAAAGGAGATTATTCTATCTATCAACCATTTTTCAAGTTCCACTTCAGCAATCTCTTTCTTTGTGCTTTCAATAGCTAAAATATTTGAATGCTCCTCATAAACATCATTTAGAATATCAATTTTCCCATTAAGAACAGAAATATTGCTTTCCATTTGCTTCGTTTTTATATCATTTTGTTTAAAGCTGTTATAAGCTGTTTCATAATTAATCAGCGTAAGATGCCTCATAGATTTAATGTCAAATCTTATTCCTGTTTTTTGGCTTTCGTTTATCTCAATCATTCTGAGAATATGCTTAAATAAATTATTATAGCTGGACAAAACCGATTCACTGTTATTGTTGGCAATCAGCAGCTCCGCTTCCTGATAATCGACATCAATCCGGGTAGATCTTCCCTGATTAAAGTTAGCTTTATTAATTTGATACAGAAGATCGTTATAATCCACCGAACTACTTGCAAGATTATAGTTTTCTTTCAGCACTATTAAGTAAAGACATTTCTCTTTAAACTCAGATACAGTCTTTTTTTGATCCTGTATACGCAATATATCTTTATTGTTATTTATAAACAGATAATTTTCACGCTGTACATATATCTCAGCTTTTTGAGTAATTGCTTCAGTTAGATATGACTGGTATGTATTTAAATTCGAAAGGCATGTATCTCTGTGGTTTTTCGCCTCTTTCCATTCATCAGAATCCTCCGGATATGAATCCATCAGACTCTGGTAGTAGTCAATCTGAGCTTCATACTGGTTAATTGACTGTCTATACTGGTTAATGATACTATCCTGTGCAGAAAATTGACTATCAAGCCGGGCGAGATATAAATCGTTCAGTTGATATGCAGCTTCTATTCTTTTATATTCAACCCCTGAGCTTTTATACATTTGGATAAGTTCATCCATGGAATAGTTTATATTTTTCCCATTACCGTAATTCACAAGGTATGACTCGCCGAGATTCCAATCTGAAATCGCTACTAAGTTAGTAGCAAAGGCAATTCCACCAAGAAGCGGAACCAGAACAGCAATACTTATAACTGCAATCAGTACTTTATGCTTCATAGCAATAAAAAATCCTTTCTTTCCTCATACTTAAAAATATAAAAAACATATTGACATGCAAAGGTTCTGTGAAAATTTCTTCCATCACCATGTTCATTCGGAATAACAAATTCCATTTTTTGGCATCCCTAGTCTAGCAAATCAATCTTTTCAAGAAAATATCTTAAGAATGTCTTTTGTTTGGTAATAATATTAGCCTCACAAAGCATACCAACCTTGATTTCTCCTTGCTTTCCATTAGCTCCTATAAGCGTGGTACCCGGAACCGTAGCCTTAACTATATAGAAGCTTTGGCCACTTGCTTCATTTGTCATTGCATCTTTTGATATGCTGACTATTTGCCCTCTTAGTTCACCATATTCCTTATTGGGTAAGGCAGCGAAATTATACTTAACAGTATCATTAACCTTTAACTCCCCAATATCCTCATTGCTGACAAATATCTGCATAGTATAAGCAGTGTTATTATCCGGAATAATCGTGAGAACTTCCTGTCCGCCAGATATAAAATCTCCGGGAAGCATCTCATATAGAACATTTACAACCCCGTCAATACTGGCTGTGACAATAGCATTATCAATATCAATTTCTATTTTTTTAATATTCTGCTCCAGCGTTTTAATGTTATCTTCAATACTTTTCATCCTATCGTCGGTTGCCACTATTTCCTGGGCCTTCAGCCTGTTTATATAAAGAAGTCCGCTTTGATCTTCAGAAGATTCATTTACATTTGATTTTAAAGCTTTTAACTCTGCTTCTCCCAGCTTAATACTTAAGTTGAGCGTATTAATTGTGTCTATAAGCTTTTCTTTATAATCCAGCATATTTTGACGCTCATCCAGATAAAGCTTCTTTAGCGAATTGCTCCTGTCCTCATCGTTCAGACTCAGTAAGGTTTCTTTATCAAGAGATCCGCTTATTCTGCTTTCAAGATCCATAATGCTCTTTTCTTTATCCTTGATAGTTCTTTGAATATCTGCCTTGTAGCCTGTCTCAAAATTAGAATACGCTCCCTCTGCTTTCTCCATCTGCATTTTAGCATTTTCTAACTCAATTTTTGATACTCCAAACAGTTCCATTGATTTGTATGCTTCGTATATACCCTTTGCTTCGATAAACTGGTTTTCTAAATCCCTTAATTTCAAAAGATAATCATTATATAAATATGCAAATTCATCGTCTGCA
>JAAYNO010000229.1 GCA_012520855.1 Clostridiaceae bacterium
TTAAAGCTTAGTTCTATTGTTTTTAATCAATATACCCAAAAGGAGCCGCTGCATCAAAGCAGCGCGCTCCTTTTAAAAATTATTATTCAGATCATTGTTTCAATGATTCGTACAGTTCGTTTATAGCGGTGTCAAGTCTCTCGAGTGTTTCCATCTTGAATTCGGGATCTCTCATAATGATCTGGTTCAGATAATCGTTGCCAACCAGCCAGTTGACGTCTCCTATGCCTATTACCTTCGGAACGGGGCAAGGATTGTTGAATGCTTTGATCATTACGCGCTTTGTCGCTTCGGTGCCTGGAGCGTCGGACATGAATATCGTTTCGTTGATCTCATCGATAGCCGACATGCCGCTTCCGCTTGCAGCAACCTGACCTGCCTGGTCTTTTCCTGCTATAAATTTAATGAATTCCCATGAAGCTTCGGTGTTCTTTGTGTTTTCATAAATACAGATCGCTTTTGACTGAACTGCATTATACCGTTTTCCGCTGTCGCCCTTAGGAAGTCTGGTCGGTATCGATACGATACACAGAGACATTGACAACATTTGTTACGACAGGTTTGAGGCTGCCGAAAAGGCTGTTTCCTACCTGATCGAAAAAGGGCATAGGCGAATCGGATATCTGGGTTCATGCTCAGGCGATATTCGAAAAGAAAAGAGATACAGAGGTTATTTGAGCGCACTTAACGAGGCAGGCATCGAAGAGGACCTCAGCATAGTCAAGGATACCAAGTGGAGCAGGAAGCAGTGCTATAAATCAACTCTCGAAATACTTGACAGCGGGGATCCTCCCACCGCTATTTTTGCGGCCAGCGATTTAATGGGACTTGTGGCTATAAATGCGATTTATGAAAAAGGACTGTCTGTTCCGGACGATATTGCCGTGATCGGTGTAAGCAATATTGAGATGGCAAAGTACAGCAATCCACCCTTAAGCACCATTGACGTACCCAAGAAAGAAATGGGGGTAGCGGCTGCCGAACAGCTTCTATACAGATTGAAGGGTAGTGATTCCCCTCCCCGGACCATTATCCTGCCAACCAATCTCATAGTCCGTGAATCAACCGAAAAGAAGAGCTCAAAAATATAACCCATACTCTATTACGCGAATACCTTAAACTTAGTCCTCATCAACCATATTAATAATAAATGAAAAAGGAAGTGGGCTAATGTTTAAGAAAAATCCCTTTACCCTCTTGTTATTGGTTCTCTTTGCCATGCTTGTTTTGTTTACGGGCTGCGGTGCAAAAGAAAAAAAGCCCTGGGATGAAGTATCAAGCTATGTTTGTTACTACGGTCCTTTTAACAGGGATATGAAAGAATTTGATGTTGCTATTCTGGAAGCGGCTAATCTAAGCAAATCTGAAATCAAGGAACTGAATAACGCCGGAGTATATACAATAGCATATCTTTCCGTCGGTGAAGAAAAAGGCCTTAACATAGGAGACGGGAAAGGTCCGGGAGGATTTGCCTCATATTATTTCGCGGACGGCGAAGGAAAACCCGTCCAGAATGCCAACTGGGGGTCGTATTACACAAATGCGGCTGATCCGTTGTGGCATGAAAGAGTCATACAAACAGCCAAAGAAATAATAGATAAAGGCTGTGACGGGCTTTTTCTGGATACTATAGACACTGTTGACAGATATCCTGAAACTTTTGACGGAATGATCGAACTGATCAAAAAACTCCATGAGACATATCCGGAAGTGAAGCTTGTAGCAAACAGGGGATTTTCAGTATTAAGCGCAATAGCCCCTTATATATCAGGTGTTATGTATGAAAGCTTCACATCGGCTTACGATTTTCTAAACAAGGATTACGCAAAACAATTGCCCAGCCAGATTCAAACCAGTGGAAACCTTGGTGCGTATACCATCAACATGGCCAGGAAAATTAACGACTTCAAGGTTTTTGCACTGGATTACGCACTTCCTGAATCAAAGGATGATATCCAGTATTATTATGACAGAGCCTGGGAATATGATTTTATACCCTATGTTTCAACGATTTTACTTGATAACGTTTATGTCCACGACATAACACCCCGATCCGAAAGAGGAATAAAAAAGGATGTAGGGGAAAACGCAGTATGGATAGACGATCCTAAAATGCCTCCGCCTAATACAGATCCCGGCAATTTTGCCCTTGCCTGTAACGGAGCCGCAGTGCTTGTTGACAGTTTTTTCCCGGGATACGCTCCCAGACCTTTGAATGATGGATATCTCAACGACAGAAGACTGGATTGGACTAAAATCGCATGGGCAAGCGCAGAAAACAACCGTGACCATTGGGTAGTCATAGATTTTGGCGAAGAGAAAGAGATAAGCCAAATAAAGATATACTGGGCTTTGGATGCCAATAAATTCTGGGCTTCTCAAAACTTCTCGATACAAATACCTGAGAATGATGATTGGGTCGATATAAAGACTATCACAAACAACCCTCAGGGAGAAGAACTTACATCCATCAACCTTGATGAAAAGATCAAAACCCGTCAAATCAGGGTATTCCAATCAAAAGGCAACGGGCCGGAGCCCCGACCCAACCTTATGTGGATAGCAGAGATCGAAGTCTATTAACACAAGAACACAAGGAGATGGTTCTTCTGCGCACATTTCAATGAGTAAAGGGGACGGTCCTCTTCACTCATTTTGAGCAAGGAAGACGGCAGACTGCGCGAAACAGCGGCGTATCTCCGCTGCTCACTGACATATCAGACATAATGCAAAGGGCGGCCATTGGCCGCCCGGTTTTTTATTTAAGCAGTTTTCCGATTTTATCTTCAACATTCTTTTTAAATTCGTCTATATAGCCTGTCACATAATCGATTACATCAAGACTGTCATCCAGAGCCAGAGGCGTTAAATCCATGCCATAACTCAGTGCCTCATACTGGTCTACACCGTGGGATTCTGAGAATGTAGCATTGGCAAGTCTTCTGCCCTGGTTTGCCAGGTCGTAGCGCTTTCCTCCGCATATCTGGGAATCATGAACAGCCAATACCGCGGCTGCAATATTCTGGTGTCCTGAAACATCCATCATTACCTTCTTGTCATCAGCCAACCAGTCCAGATTCCGCCATACTTCGCAGCCTATGATCTTTTTGGGGCGCAGTTCTTTGGGAAGGCTTCTTACCGCTTTGATGACCTTTGTCACTGTCGCAACATGGGTGTCATGCTTATCTGCAAAATTATGAGTATAGAGTATTTCCGGCCGTGCTTTTCTGATAATTTCGGCAAGCTCGTCCACCACTTCCTGATTTTTGGGATTCTTTACCTCACCGCTGGAGTAGTAAAGCATTGCGACCCCTGAATATTCGCCCACAAAGGCAGCTTTTTTCTGCTCTGTTTTTCTGATTGCCTTCATGTCTTCATCAGTGTAATTCTTATATATATCGTCTCTCGGGCTGCCTGCACCATCTGTAACAACTACTCCGAAGAACCATTCGTCTTCTTTGCCGAAGCAGTTCAGAATCCCATGGTAAGCCATGATTTCAATATCATCCTGGTGGGCTGCGATAGCCATGCGTGTAGTTCTCTTTAAGGCGGTCTCCACATCTGTATTGTCCGGAATATATATTTCCGCACCTTGTTTATTGAGTTTCATAGTTTCATCTCCTATATGTTTTGATAATAGCTGCTCCTTTGTCATTCTGAACGAAGCCTCAGCGTAGTGAAGAATCTTATTAAAAACTTATCCAAAATGAGTAAGAAGGACCGTCCCCTTTACTCATTCCTACTTCACTTTGGGCAGGCTTGCTGCTGCGATGGACTGGCCGACGCGGCGATCTGACTCATCGGGAAGCTCCAGCTTGATCTTTTTTGAGAGCTTAGGGAACTCCTCCATCAAGACCTGTTTCGCAGTTTCTATTATTTGCACGCCGCCTTTGCCCGACGTTACCCGGCCTAATACAAGCAAATAATTTATATCATAAAAGTTTGCATAATGGGCCAGTGTATATCCCAGATAGCAGCCGATTGACTGGAAAATGCCTTCGGCCCTTTTATCTCCCTGCTCGTTAAGCTTTTGTACTACCTTAAGCTTTTCGGCAGGAGAAAGATTTTCGTCAAGCTTTATCCCTGCTCTGGGTGCCAGCTTGATTACGGCATCCTGTGAAAAATACTTAACGCCGCAGCCATAGTCTCCCGACCACTCATCCACCATGGCTTCAGGATTGTAATCGACTGGTGCGAAAGCCAGTTCATTGAGCCAGCCTGTGATATTTCCATTTTTGTCTACATATCCGCCTGCTTCACTGGTCCCCATAGCTATTCCAAGCACGTTGCCGCTGTTTAGATCTATGGATCCGGCTAAAGCTGTTACATCACCGTCGTTGGCAACTACAAGAGGAACATCCCCTATTTCTTTTGCAGCTCTTTTATATATGTCGGTCACCTTTTCCTTAAACAGATCCTGAGGAACCTTCAGGAAAAGCGAGGCAACCTTCACCTCGTTATTGACATAGATCCCGGCTGAGCTTACACCAATGGCATCTACTCTTGGCATATGGGAAGCAGCCGTCTTGAACGCTGTTACGATCCCTTCATAATGATAATCCGGGTCACTGTTTATCTTGGGATGCCAAACAACCTCTTCACTGTATACAGCCTGACCGTCAATAACCGCAGAAACCTTCCTGTCACTTCCTCCGGCATCGAACCCAATTCTGCAGCCATCCATATGCCTGCCAGCAGGCACCGACTTTTCATTTTCGGCAGGAACATTATCATAATCTGTGACAATTACCTCAAAGGGCTTTTCATAGACCCTTGCCATAAACTCGGCATCAAACTCACGCGATCCTCCCGGGGCATAAGCTTTTTTCAAATACTCGCCAATATGCTCCGGTCCTCCGAAAATTATTCTGAAACCGCCCTTGATCCATATAAGAGCTTTTACCAGGCGTTCTATATACAGTATATTTTTATCTGCATCCTGGCAGCTTTCATCAAATACCTTGGTTTTGTAAACAGATATCAATCCGTCATTTCTTTCTATCCCGACTGCAACCGGCACACCTTTGCCCGATTTCTCAA
>JAAYNO010000230.1 GCA_012520855.1 Clostridiaceae bacterium
AAGTGTAAGTGCCTCAGTGGTTCTATCACGCCATTTTACTATCGATGGTCCTTTTGCAGGGCCACATTCAGGATGAGTATTATAACCGGCATGGTGTATCTGCACGATCATGACAGTTCCGTGTTTATGGCATGCATCTATAATTGCTCTATGCCCTTCAATCTGTGTGTCATCCCACAATCCCAGCTGTGATGGCGCCAACCTACCTTCAGGGTCAATACACGTTGCCTCTACACATATCAAACCGGCTCCGCCCTTTGCACGATCCTCATAATGACGGGCAAACCGCTCTATCGCTTTACCACTAGTATCTGTCCAATCAAACTTTACGGTAGGAGCAAATGTTATACGGTTTGGGACGATTTTCGCGCCAATTTTAATTGGTGTACTTACTTTTTTCATTGCATAACTCCTTTTGCTTGTAGGTCAGTGTCGCTATCAGCTACCTCATTCAATATTTTATCACCAAGTATTGGTTCTGTAAATCGAATTAGAATATTCAGAAATCATTACTATGCATCTACCGGAAGACCCCGGAAATATCCTCTTCAGGCGATGCTCTGGGCTTTGATCCTACAGCGTATTTTCTCTATCCCAACCGATTCACTGCTTATCTTTTTCCTGCATTATTCAAAGGCTCTAAGGGATTTCTGCGGGTTCCGGAAGGTTCCGGATGCCTCTAAAATCACTCGCTTCAAGCAGGATTTCCTGATGGACTTACAAACGTTTTTCGATAAGTTAGTTGATGCCACCGAACCGATATGCCAGAGTATTGATAAAGAACTTGCCTCCATGACCATTTTCGATACCTCCGGTATTGAGGCTTTTGTTACTGAAAATAACCCCAAATTTGCAAATCGCATCATCAATCAGTTAAAGACATATGCAAAATCAATGGGATTCGACAAATCCTACGACCCTTACAAAGCAGCCTACGGCTCTATGCCTTCTCACGCCTCAGCTAATGCTGATATCAAACAGCTGTATATCAACGGCCACTTCTGCTATGTCTTCAAATTTGGCATGATCACAAACGGTCTCGGTATCGTTAGGAATATCCAGCTATACAATAATGAGTTCTTTAAGGACCACCCCGAGATTGTGCTTTCCAAGAAAACCGACTCACCCAATGAAGATAAACTGGCCCACGATGCAAGGCTTTTAATACCGACTTTGATTGATTTCTTCAAAAAACATCCGGTTATTGATCCGAAAACATTCCTTGGTGACTCTGCATTTGATTCTATCGCCATCTACAAAGCTTTGTTTGAGGATCTGCACTTTGATAAAGCATATATACCACTGAACAATCGCTCAAAGCTTGAAAATGCAGATTGTACTATCAATGAAGACGGCATCCCTTGTTGTCCCCGCAACCCCTCCCTCCCCATGAAACACGAAGGTTCTTCGAAACGGAAAAATGGTCTTAAACGTTTCAAGTTTGTATGTCCCATGATACGATGGATAAAAGCTGATAATGGCAAGTATCATCGGGTTTGCCAGTGTGAAAACCCATGCACCGACTCTCTCAGCGGACGGATGGTCTACATATACCCTGAAAAGAATCTTCGAGCCTATCCGGGCACGGTTCGTGGAACTGAAGAGTGGGACAACACCTACAAGCACAGGACCTCAGTCGAAAAGACTATCAATCATTTTAAGGATAGCTACTGCCTGGCCGGCAGACGCACTCAGAACGAAAAAACTCTTCATGCGGATCTGCTTTTGTCTGGAATTACTCAACTTCTTACCGTTGTACTTGCTGACAAGATCCACCAGCATAAATACATTAGGAGCTTAAAGCAGTTGATAGCGTAGTTATCTTAACATCTTCAGGGTGTCGCTAGATACCCTTTACTTGCTATACGCTTTTTGCGTTGGTGCCGGATGAATTACTGCCTTTCCATTCCTTGATTTCTGAAAGAAGCGATTTTGGGTTCATAAGCTATATCCTGACCCCGATATCTTTTGAGTTTCGCAAGCAATCACCTAAAAACAATACAGATTAATTATCAGTTTCTTGTACATTATTTCAAAACAAATAGAGTTTGTATATCAAATTATTTACTTATATTATGATATATTGACATGATTTTTATAATATGATGGGTGATGCTAAAAAAGACAACGTGTCTCGTGTTTCTTATCATTTAGATAATAACTCTCGATTATATCGATAACCTGATCAGTTGGTTATATGATAAGACAATAAATTACACAAAAGGTAAATATATTAGAATACAAGGCTTTTTTATTATGTAATAATAAGTTTAATTGATGAATATTGGTTTATTTTCATGCAGATTGCAGTATATAAGGTGGACTAAAATGAAAGTAGTAAATTTAAAAACGAACCATGCATTTAATCCTGTTGGAGTGGATGGGATTGCGTGTTTTTCCTGGATGCTTGAAAGTGAGACCCCAAATACATTTCAGACAGCGTATCGTTTAATGGTACAAGATTCTGAAGGAAAGCAGGTATGGGATACAGGAATTTGCAAAAGTGA
>JAAYNO010000231.1 GCA_012520855.1 Clostridiaceae bacterium
CAAGCTCCATCTTCCTCTTCTGGATCTCAGCCTTAACAAGAATATCTGCTTCCTGAGTTGCCTTTTCACGGGCAGCACGTGCTTTTTCTGCTTCCTGCTCGGCTGCGTAAGCTTCGTGCAGCGCTTTAGCGGTTGCTATTTTTTCAGCGGCTGTCGCTCTTCTCAAAGCATCGGCTTCAAACTCACGACGCGTTGCATTTGACTGTGATATCTGCGCCATGGATTCGTTTTCACCCTTAATAGCCTCTGCATCGGCTGCCGCCACCTGTATCCTCTGGTCACGTTTTGCATTGGCTTCGCCGATGGCACCATCTCTGTCCTGTTCAGCAACAGATTTCTTAGCATCGTTTATAGCTTTTGCGGCTGCTTCCTTACCAAGGGCAACTATGTATCCGGACTCATCGGTAATATCGGTCACATTAACGTTGATAAGGCGAAGACCGATTTTCTTAAGCTCTGTTTCCACATTGGTTGATACTGCTTCCAGGAACTTATCACGGTCGGTATTGATCTCCTCTATATCCATTGTTGCTATGACCAGACGAAGCTGTCCGAAAATGATGTCCTTGGCAAGATCCTGGATCTGAGCAAGCTTTAGTCCCAGTAAACGCTCTGCAGCATTCTGCATGATCCCGTGTTCGGTTGAGATACCTACTGTAAAGCTTGAGGGAACATCAATACGGATATTCTGTCGGCTCAGCGCGTTCTTAAGGTCAACGCTTATGGACATGGGCGTCAAATCCAAATACTCGTAAGCCTGAAATATAGGCCATATAAATGCCGCACCACCATGTATGCACTTAGCTGAAAGTGCGGTACCGTCTTTTGCAGAACCTACCTTACCGTAAATGACCATGATTTTGTCCGAAGGACATTTACGATACCGGGAAACGATAAACATGAGCGTTGACAGTATCAGGATCGCAGCACTGATAATGATGAAAGTAGTTTCAAATGGCATAACTAGACCTCCTTAGAATTCATTTTCTATAATAACCCCTTCGGGGGGATTTTTGGGTGCAACCAGAAGTACACCTTCTTTTTCAATTCCCATGACTGTTATTTTTTCGCCTGTTTTTAAAATTCGTTCAGCGTTAGTGACTGCACTTAGTTCACATAATCTGTCCTGAACAATTACGCTTACCTTTCCCACCCCGCTTTTTTCAGGAGGTATGGGTATGTAAACCTCACCATTGTTGCCAATGGCATTATTGATATTAATATTGCCGCTATGCTGAAGTCGGAGAGCTGTGCGGATTGACCATGCTACAAAGTACAAAGCAAGATAACCGGCTACAAATGCTAAGGCAAGAGCCCCCGGAGCCGGAATCCCCCAACTGATTGCAGCTACGCCAAACCAGCCTCCTATCGAGAAAAACCCAATTATTCCCCTCAGAGTAAAAAGCTTTAATGCATCTGCACCTTGGGCTGCATTATCGGCGGCATACCCTGAAGGATCCGTTCCGCTGTCGGTATCAAAGTCGCCGTGTTCTGCGATATCGACCCCGTCGGTACTGTCGATGAAATCATACCCTGCCTCACCGACATCTATATCTCCTACGTCAACACCGTCAGTGATATCACCGACATCCACACCATCTGAAATATCACCCACGTCGGCACTGTCTCCGCTATCGCCTGTAAAACCAAACAACAGAAGTATAAATTGGATCATCATAACAAGTGTTGCTGGTATGGCAACAGATGCAAGTATCTGCTGAAGGCCGGTCAGTTCATTCCACCAATTCATAAAATACCTCCTTTACT
The DNA here is from genome assembly GCA_012520855.1 of Clostridiaceae bacterium. GTDB lineage: Bacteria > Bacillota > Clostridia > DSM-8532 > DSM-8532 > DTU059. The sequence continues at coordinate 1,768 of JAAYNO010000231.1, forward strand.
TTAGATTCCCTCGGCCAGATGGGTGGCATACCTTTTAAAATACGCCGATTCCCATGCATACATGATAATTTTCAAAACTAATTCCAGCTTTTCTTTCGAGCCCGGGTAAGGCTCAACAAAGTCAACAAGGTATGTATCTACCATAGCAAACAGTTCATTGATGTCTATTACGCCGCGTGTTTCAGCGGGGATAAGGATATCACATAAGCATTTATATATATCACTGTCGTCCATGATGTCGTCAGATCGATCTAAAAGGTCTCCGTTTACGTAGCTCAGTACCCTTGCTATTTTCTCCAGCGCCAATGTATCTCTGAGCATATTTATGAGTATTATTCTGGCAACCTGGCCTTTTTTGTACTTTCGTCCTATCGGTGAGTTCACATAGCCCCGTTTAACCCAATTTTGTATCGTTCCTGCTTCAAGTCCTGTTATTTCACAAACCTGTGAAAGAGTTATGCCACTCGTCACCCTAAATATACTGGTCAACAGACATTCTTCGGATACAGGCACCTTTGTACCCGGAAAGTATTGAATTAAAGACAAACATATACTCCCCCTTCCGGATTTATTGTTGTTTATATCTTATGTAGTTATTATACAATATATTCGTATGATTGTAAATAGTGTTCACTTGACCATATAAAACAATCATGGCACCATTACATTTATTTTATTAAAATAGCTCTCTCTATCGTAAATTTTCTTAATTTTTCTCTGTTTTTTTATATCTTAAAGATTCTTCGGTATCAGCCATCTTTATGCTGTAGACTACTTAAAGACGCATGCTTCTTCAGAATAAAGAAGCTTACTTATTTAAAAAAGCCCGCAAAAGCGGGCGATCTCAGGGGCAAAATATCCGTGGGATATTTTGTTTGAACAACGTTTGGCGTTAGCCAAGCTTGTTCTATTCTCTTTATCCATTTTTTTGTTTGGCTTTTTTAGTGTCATGTCCTGTTCCGGGTACAGGCTCGCCTCTGTTGTCCTGCGGCGGCTCCGGATCGGAAAAGCGTCTTTCGTTATTCCCACGCTTTTTGCGAGACATACTGATCCCTCCTTCTTTTTTATGTAAGCCATAATCTAGAAGATTTATTGATATAATTAACTATTAAGAGTATTATTGTTTTAGTAAGGTGTCTTGGAGGTCATATGAAAAATCTATTCAAAGGTCTGGGCGCGTCAATTGGTTACATTTTTATATATATTGTAATAACCATATTAGTTGTATTTGCAGGCACCATAGCATATGGAATTATTGCCGGAATATCAGCGTTTAAAACAAATTATTCTTTTAATTCTGTCTTCGATAGCTTCAACAGTTACATATCCAATTCTGTAATGCTTTTTTCATTTTCTGCAGGTTTGATATCACTGTTTATATATTGGCTGATCATAAAAGCCGGGAAAAGAACCGTCAAAGAAAGGCTCGACCTTATGCCGGTTTCATTTCACAGCTTATGGCCTATTATACCCCTTGGAATCTTTTTTAACCTGTTTATTACCAATTTGTTGGCGTTGCTTCCCATTCCAGAGCATTTGATGCAAGATTATGCAGAGTCGTCCGGCGCATTACAGGGCAAAGTCACTCCGGCAATGCTTTTATCGGTAGTATTAATGGCACCTGTTTTGGAAGAAGTTTTATTCAGAGGCCTTGTTATGAAAAGCCTTTGCCGGGGTATGCCGCTAATTCCGGCACTCATTCTCCAGGCTATTGCTTTCGGATTGCTTCATGGCCAAATTATCTGGATTTGCTACGCAACTGTTCTTGGAATTGTTCTTGGAATAATCAAAGCAAGGTATGTTTCACTATATCCGTGCATACTTTTCCATCTGGTTTTTAATGGATGGAGTTTTGTGATGCCTCCGATATATGGCTTGCTCCCGCATAGTAATCTTGTCAGTATTATATTCTCTTTCGTTTCTGCTTTATTAATTGTATTATTGGGTATACTAATATTCAAAAAAACAACAAGAACAAAATACTTTCATTATATTGAATCCTCCGAAATTACTCTGTCTGCCGAAAAGACTGAACCCCAGGCTATTGTTGATTTTGAATAATTATGCAAAAAATAAAGCGATGGCTTGCAACTGTCTTAACTGATTAATGTATTCCTTCAAATGTATTATTTAATCGTAAGGTACGCTTTTTGCCTTATTGCCTTTTTTATGTATATTTTTCAATACATTCTGTATCTTAAAATATGAAATATCTTAATTCCGCTCTTTCAAATATTAAGTTCTTATTGTATAATAGGAGTAATCGCGAAAAATTGACATAAATATATCAATCTTAAGCTTTAAATAAATGCACTTTGCATTCGAAGGGAGATTAGAATTATGAACAAAAAACTAGATGCATGGGTAAAAGAAATGGCTGCCCTTTGTAAACCTGATAGGATTTATTGGTGCGATGGTTCGGAAGAAGAAAATAATCGTTTGTTGAAAGAAATGGTTGATTCCGGAGCTGCTGCAGAATTGCCAAAACGGCCAGGCAGCTACCTTTTCCGCAGCGACCCGTCCGATGTAGCCCGTGTTGAGGGCAGGACATATATCGCTTCAAAAACGCAGGAAGACGCAGGTCCTACAAACAACTGGATCGATCCCGTAGAACTGAAAAAGACTATGACCGCTCTTTATGACGGTTGTATGAAAGGTCGTACAATGTATGTAATCCCTTTCTCTATGGGTCCCGTAGGTTCCCCGGCTTCCAAAATCGGAGTAGAATTAACTGACAGCCCATATGTTGTAGTAAATATGCGCATTATGACCCGCATGGGCAAAGAAGTTCTGGAAGTACTTGGCGATGATGGTGAATTCGTACCATGTCTGCATTCCATCGGAGCTCCGCTGGAAGAAGGCCAGAAGGACGTGTCTTGGCCTTGCGCTCCCATAGAACAAAAATATATCAGTCATTTCCCGGAGGAAAGGACAATTTGGTCTTACGGCTCAGGATATGGCGGAAACGCTCTGCTTGGAAAAAAATGTTTTGCTCTTCGTATTGCGTCTGTCCAGGCTCGTGACGAAGGCTGGCTTGCAGAGCATATGCTCATATTAAAAATTACAAGTCCTGAAGGCGATGTTAAATATGTTTGCGGAGCATTCCCAAGCGCATGCGGAAAGACAAATCTAGCCATGCTCGTTCCTACGATCCCCGGCTGGAAGGTAGAAACCATTGGTGATGACATCGCATGGCTGAGGTTCGGCAAAGACGGACGTCTTTACGCCATTAACCCCGAGGCAGGCTTCTTCGGTGTTGCTCCTGGTACCTCGATGGATTCTAACCCTAACGCTATGCTCAGCATTGAAAAGAATACAATATTCACGAATGTAGCATTGACTGATGACGGTGATGTTTGGTGGGAAGGAATCGGCAAGCCCGCTCCTGAGCATTTAGTTGACTGGCAGGGTAACGATTGGACTCCTGCGTCAGACAAGAAAGCTGCTCATCCCAATGCCCGTTTTACAGCTCCGGCAAGTCAATGCCCAGTAATCGCTCCGGAATGGGAAGATCCTAATGGTGTGCCGATTTCAGCTATTCTTGTGGGAGGCCGCCGCCCAACTACTATTCCTCTGGTTCATGAAAGCTTCGACTGGAAGCATGGTATATTCCTCGGCTCTATCATGGGATCAGAGATCACAGCAGCAGCTATCTCAGACAAAATCGGTCAGGTTCGCCGTGATCCTTTTGCAATGCTTCCCTTTATAGGTTACCATGTATGCGATTATCTGAAGCACTGGCTTGATATAGGTGAAAAAGCCGATGAGAGCAAGCTTCCGAAAATATTCTATGTCAACTGGTTCCGTAAGAATGAACAGGGTAAATTCATATGGCCCGGTTACGGCGAAAACAGCCGTGTTCTCAAGTGGATCTGTGAGAGAGTTTCAGGTAAAGGAAAAGCCGTAAAGACAGCTATAGGATATTTGCCCACTGTCGATGCTATTGATACCGAAGGTCTTGATATAAGCACTTCCGATTTGGAAGAAATTTTAACGGTCAGCAAGGACGAATGGCTTAAGGAAATCGAATCCATAAAGGATCATTACAAAGGTTACGGTCCGAAGCTTCCGAAGGATCTTCAGGATCAGTTGGCAGCACTTGAAAAAAGGCTTAACGATTAATATATGTTTATTAACAGCGGGATGGTTCAGATTGGACCATCCCTTGTTTTTTATGGATCAGTATGACACAAGCCCGGTTTATTATATAATATTAAATATCAGAATCATGGCAAGGTATGTAATTATTTGTTTGCGGAATAAATAAAACTATTAATATGAACTATATTATAGGGCAATATGTGACATTCTGACAAAAGAGATGGAAAAATTCTTCGCCAGGAATACACACAGTATATCACTGACTCAGAATGACACAAAACGGAGGAATTTGATGCTACGGGTTCATTATTATCGATATGATCAGGATTACACCGGCTGGGAATTATGGATCTGGGAGAAGGGCCGGGAAGGCTCTTTATATATGTTTAATTTTCAGGAATACCTGGATGGTGATACGCAAAAAGTGTCCAAAATAGCGGAGATAGATGTTTCCGGTTTTAGCGGCAGGGAAATAGGAATAATCGTACGCCGGGGCGGCTGGCATGAGAGGGATCTGCATTTCGACCGTTATTATAAAATGTCCGATAAGGCGATAACCGAATCAGAGGATATATATCTGGTACAGGATACCGCCGAGATATTCTACTCTATAGAAGAGCTGCGTCTCTCTCCCGGATTTGAAAAAGCAATCTTCGAAAATTTCCGCGAGATTTTTGTTTCTCTTCAGGCTCCAGTCAATGAAAGTCATGAGGTCTTACCGTTTCATGTGTATGAAGACGGTCTGGAAATTGCAGTTCGGCACGTAACTCCCATAAGAGGTGCGAGACAATTCATGATTTCACTGGAAAAAGACATGATCCCGGGTTGTGCCTATATGATCTACAAACCCGGCTTCAGAGCAGGTTATGTCGACTATGGAATGATTTATGATACCCCGGAATTTGATGATCTGTTCACCTATGATGGAGTTGATCTTGGAGCTAACTGGAGACCTGATCACACGACGTTCAAGGTTTGGGCTCCCACCGCTTCGGCTTTATTTCTCAACCTTTATGAAACAGGCTCGGGTTCAAGTCTTAAAGATGTTATCGAGATGAAGCGGCAAGAAAAAGGTGTATGGGAAGTAAGTGTCGGTGGGAATCTCTCCGGAACTTATTATACTTACAGTATCATTATTATGGGAAATACTCTGGAGGCGGCCGATCCCTATGCCCGATCTTCAGGGGTGAACGGCAGGAGAAGCATGGTCGTGAATCCATCACTGACTGATCCTGACGGCTGGGAGCATGTTCACCACAAGCATCTTTCCAACCCGACTGACGCGATACTTTATGAGGTTCATGTGCGAGATATCACTATTCATACCAGCTCCGGCACCGAACATCCGGGTAAGTTCAAAGGCCTTGCCCAGAAGGATACCCGCTCACCTGAAAACCTTCCCACAGGGCTATCTCATATGATGGACCTCGGAATAACTCATGTTCATCTGATGCCCATAAATGACTTTTTTACAGTTGATGAAACAAAGCCTTTGGAAAATCAGTATAACTGGGGTTATGATCCCACAAACTTTAATGTTCCTGAAGGTTCCTACGCTACAGATCCCCACGACGGTTACGTCCGGATCAGGGAGCTTAAGGAAATGATCAAGTCTATAAAAGAAGCAGGTATCGGTGTTGTTATGGATGTAGTATATAACCATACCTACAAAACCATGGACTCTGATTTTAACAAGCTTGTGCCGGGATATTACTACCGATCGGACAGGCTGGGCATTTTTTCAAACGGCTCGGGCTGCGGTAATGAAATTGCCACAGAGCGCTCAATGGTAAGAAATTTCATAATCGAGTCTGTGAAAAGATGGGCTTCCGAATATAAGGTAGACGGCTTCAGATTTGATTTGATGGGACTTATAGATATTGAAACCATGAACGCTATTAGATTGGAGCTTGATAAAATCAGTCCTTCCATATTGCTTTACGGCGAGGGCTGGACAGGTGGCCTCTCCCTCCTGAAAAGCTACGATGCCGCATTAAAAATCAATGCGCCAAAACTGAACAGGATCGCTTTTTTTAACGACAATACCAGAGATGCTATAAAGGGCGATGCCTTCCAGCAAAATGGCACCGGTTTTATTACAGGAAATCTGAAATACAAGGAAGGAGTTAAATTTGGTGTGACGGGCGCAGTTTACCATCCGGGTGTGGACTATACAAGGGTCAATTATTCGGGTTATGCCTGGGCAAGCTACGCATGGCATTGCGTAAACTATGCGGCATCCCACGACAACCTTACCCTTTATGACAAGCTCCTCGCCAGCAGACCCGACTTGAGCGAAGATGACCATATTCGCCTTGTAAAACTGGCTGCCGCAATAGTTCTCACATCACAGGGCATACCGTTTTTTATGCTTGGCACCGAAATGATGCGCTCAAAAAAAGGAGATCACAATTCATACAGCTCTCCTGATGAGATCAATCAAATAGACTGGACGTTAAAATCAAAATATTATCGTGTTTTTAATTACCACAAGGGTTTGATCGCACTAAGAAAAGCCCATCCGGCTTTCTGCATGTTTCAGCCCGAGGAAATAAGAAGAAATATCGTTTTTTACCCATGTCCCGATTGGGTCATAGCTTTTTCTATAAATAATTATGCAAACCACGATACATGGAGAACTATATTTGTGGTTTACAATGCCGGAATGGGGTCTGAAACGCTGGTTCTTCCCGAAGAAGGGCTGTGGCATGTGGTTGTTGACGAAAATACCGCCGGCCTTAAGCCGATCTTTAGCTTTACCGGGAAAGAAGTGACCGCAGCAGCTCGCTCGGCCATGGTTTTGTATATCGAGTGAGACAGGGTACTGTTCTCGGTCTCACGTCATGTTCTAAAGGTGGGTGCAAGGTTTCTCGCATATTTGAGGTGAGAAATTGTTGCTTTCTCTTTGCTTAGAAAACATTAATCAGCGACTATATTCTCACCTCCCACTTCTTACCTTCTAACTTCTAACCTCTAACTTCTAACCTCCAGATATGAAAAAGACCACCCTTTGGGACATGACGAAGCAAAAGCGGAGGAATGTCACATCATAGAGACAATAGATCTGTCCATTATGTCTTTTTAGTGATAGAATATTTTTAAACGCTTGTAAAAACTTATCACAAGGAGATAAATCAATATGAAGAAGAACAACCTTATTCTTTACATTACCTCCTTCCTGTCAGGTATGACAGTTATGGCAGTTGAGCTTTCGTGCTCAAGGTTATTAGCGCCGTATTTCAGTTCGTCACAAATAGTCTGGACAGTTATTATCGGGCTTATCATGATATGTATGAGCATAGGCAATGTTTTAGGCGGCAGAAGTGCCGACAAGCACAAGAGTCTGGGCCGTCTGTATTTCTATATCTGGATCGCATCTGTCTGGATAGCTCTGATTCCTTTTGTCGGGAAATATCTGATATCAGGTATAGCCGGTTTCCTTATGCTCTTTTTGCCCAGCGGGAATCTCGTATTGATGGGGTCTGCCCTATCATGTATCGTTATCTTTTCTCTGCCCATGACACTCTTAGGCATGGTCTCGCCCTATTTGGTCAAGCTGGGAGTTGAAGACACGGAAAACAAAGGACGGATAGCAGGACAGATCTATGCTATGGGTACCATTGGAAGCATCATCGGAACCTTCGTGCCAACATTTTTTACAATCCCCTATATCGGCACGAGCAAGACCTTCCTGCTCTTTGCACTGCTCTTGAATATCGTGTGCGCGCTTTATTTTCTCTTTTCCCGTAAAAATGCGCTTAGAAATACTATAACGGCTGTTCTCCTGCTGGTTTTTTTATTTATCCCCTTCAATGACTCATTTGCTTTTTGGAAAACAAACATAATATATGAAGGGGAGTCTTTATATAATTATCTGCAGGTCGAAGAAACAAAGGACTCGGTGATCCTTTCCACCAATGTAGCCTTCGGAGTTCAATCCATATACAAGAAGGATGGCTCACTGTCCGGATATTATTATGAATATGCACTAATGGCACCCTATTTTATTAAAGATATGTCTCCTGAAAAAAAGCTGGATGTTTTGGTATTGGGTCTGGGCACAGGCACTTTTCCCAAGCAGTTGAAAAAATATATACCCAATGTTACTACCGATGCGGTTGAAATAGACGCCAAGATCGCTGATTTGGCAACTAAATATTTTAACCTTCAGGAAGATGAAGCAAATGTCTATATCAACGACGGCAGAAGCTTTTTTTCAACCCCCGACGCCAAACAATATGACATTATCCTGGCAGACGCCTATCAGGATATTACAGTACCCTTCCACATGTCCACCCAGGAGTTCTTTAAGATAGTAAAAGAGCATTTAAAGCCCGGGGGAGTTTTAATTGTAAATGTAAATATGAAATCTGGAAGCTTTACAGGGGTTCCGGAATATCTTGCAAACACCGTAAAAAGTATCTTCAATAAGGTATACAGGGCTGATCTGTCGATAGTTACCAATTCACTGCTTTTCGTCAGTGATGACGATCAAATGCTTGAAAATTACAAAATCAATACATCAAGCCAAATCCCTGTCGATCATGACTTATATAATATCTCCCGCTATATTAACAGCAACCTGGTTGAAATGACCGATACCAAGCTTGTTTTAACAGATGATCTCGCTCCTGTGGAAGTTCTTGGTCAGAAAGCATTGAGTGAGATCGTTAAATCTGAAATTGAAAAGGTTAGTGGTTCACTTAAAGGAAAAAGCCTTCAGGAGATATTTGAATACCTTACAAACTGATTCTGGATCAAAATAAGAAAGAGTCTACGTCTACGAAATCATCTGACTTTTGTTTCAGCGCATAGCAATACTCTTTACAGGCGATAAGTAAAGCGATCAAATCGCCTAATATTGCTATAGCCGCGCCTATTATAGCTAGTCTGTATATCTCTGCGACTGTATTACGGTCACGCATAACTTACCCCGGGGGAAAGTCTTTGATACTGTTATACTATTCCAAAGACTTATCCCCGGTTCTATGATGTTCTGCGCTACTGACCCAAAACAACCGCTTTGCTGATTTGTCCATCCTTTTTGGCTCTAATCTTTAGAGGTTCACGTTCGAGCATAGGCGCGATCAGGTTAGTTACCACCTGTCCGTTTTCATCAGTCTTCCAGAATGGATATGAGATTTCATTCAGATAGATTTCTGCGTTTTCAACAGGATTACCGCTTTTATCGGTAACTGTTATAGTAGTGGTTTGCCCCTGATTAACCCCTTCAACCTTAAGTGACAACAGGTATTCCATGTTCACATTCATGTCGGGTATGTTAAATCTCTGGCTGGCAGGATTGTCGCCCACAATCATTGCTCCCAGACGAAGCTTGATCTGGGTATTTTCCTGGAAAGAAGGCTTTGCTTTAAATGTTATGGTGCCAAACTTCACAGTATCACCGGCTGAAAGATTCGTTAAATCATCGATCTCCAGTGTTATGCGTCCATGGGTCGTGTCAACTCTATGTGTAATGATTTTACCCTTTAGCACCCAAGGCTCCAATTCAATTTGCAAGCCTGCGGTTTTGCTGTCGGCGTCCACTACTTCAACATCATTTATGTCATATAGAATATCCGCATATATTTTCCTTAAGTTTTTAGGGTTTTGAATTTCCAATATGGTTGCAAAGCTTCCGCTCTCGGTTATAGTTGTGGGAGTCGTAGCTGCGATGACCCTCGGTGCCCCTGTATCTACCGTAAAGGTGATTGCTTTTGTCCCGGTCTTTCCCGCAAAGTCGGTGTAGTTGATCACAAGTGTATGGTAGCCGTCAGCCAAAGGAAGATCTGAACCCATTTCACCTTTAATCGTTATATTGCCGTTACCTGTTATCGAAAGCCCCGACAATGCGGCTCCGTCAAGCAGCACCTGTATGCTGGCCGGATCGACGCCAGCTCCCTTAGGATCGGTAATGATTTCGGCTGCAAGCGGGATTTTACCTGTTTTGATGACAGTATTGTCAGCAGGTGAGGTTATTTTGACCACTGTTTCCTGAACCACTTCATCTCCCGAATAAATCGCCCGTATCTGATCGAAGTATAATGTTCCTTTGGTTCTCATCTCATCTCTCGAGCACATTACCCGTATTGGCGTTTCCAGGACAAACGGCCCTTTTCTGCCTGACGGTATTTTCGCCTCGACATATCTCCAGCCAGTCCAGTCAACTCCGCCTGTACCGGTACTTGGTTTGTATTCAGGTGTAAAATCAATGTAGAAGCTTTGGCCGCTTCCATCCCGGACACTGCCTCGTATCCAGGTCCTGCTGTTATCGCCATAAACCCACATGCCAATTGCAATTGGATCACCTTTAATCGATAACTCGGCTTTTGTCTTAGTATTGGGATCGAGTGTATATGCATATACACCTGCAACTCCCTTTTCAACACCGTTTCCAAGAGTGAAATCATAGTCCAGCTTTAAAAGGCCATTTCCCGATCTGGCCAGTGAAGGGTCCTGAATGACAGATACATTTGCCGATTTAGCCCTTACTGTAGTGTGTCCCCAGCCAATCGCACCCTCGAAATCTTCGATAGCATTTGGTGAAGCCGGAACACTTACATCGATATATGCACTTGTGTTTCCATAGCTAACCTTTATACGGCCGCTTCCTTCAGCATCCTTTGACATGGTAAAAACGCCATCTGGTGTTATGGTCCCGATATTGCCCTCAACCTGCCAGTTAAAGGAGCTGTCTGTGCTGACAACTTTTATATTTTGGTAATAAGCTTCACAGCTTAAATCGATAACATCCCCCGGAAGAAGGGATAAAACGCTTTTTGATGGCTTTAAGGTCGTTATTTTATCGGGTATTATAACCTCCGAAGCACCGCCTATTAAGCCACTGACAGCCATAACAACATATTTCCCGGGTTTATTTCCTACTATAAGCTTGCCTTGGTCATCTATCTCTCCTGTACTGCTGACCCATACTAGCTGCTGCGGCAAATCAGCAGGAAGATAGTTTTCATTCGTTGCTAAAGCTGAAAACTGTACGGTGGAGTCAGGAAGCGCATAGACTAAGCCGGGATATGTGTGAAGCTTTCCTGCAACAGTACTTTTTTGGGCTTCTCCTTCTTTTATTGCAATGCTGGCTTTTGAAACCAACAATAGTCCGTTGGAATTTGCTCTCTCCGAACCGTCCGAAGGATTGTTCAACAGCCCCGGGCTGCTGTGTCCGGGCATTCGGGCTATTATTGCCGACGATCCGCCTCCATCGAGCTGGATTGCTTTAACACAACCGGCTTTAAGCAGGAACTGTGCTGTTTCCATGCTTGAAATCCCCTGGCTTAAAGTGCTTCTTCCATCTACCTGGAAAAATACTACCTCTCCGTCTGCCTTCACCCCTACCGCTGTGGAAGGAGAATAATTCGTTGTTGAGAGCCCCGATACAATGGCTCCGTTATTTATCAGTATTTTGTCGCCACCGACAGCCTGGTCAACATTTGCCCATTTGTTTTCCACGTCACGGAAAGTAAAGGTCAGTTCATCTCCTATTCTGAAATTAGCCAGAATGTCAAAGCCCGGCTTATTATTCCTTGCTGACAAAACAAGCTGGTTTTCTCCGATGGGAGTGGACTTCGCATTGATTTTGATACCTGAAACTTTGGCTGTTACTGTCCCGTCTACTTTTATTTCACCTGACGTGATATCAAGTATAACTTCCAGACTGGGGACAGTACTTGCTGTGTTCGGACCAAAATCACTGCTGTAGAGGTAAGGCCCCCAATCATTCTGACCCTTGTTCAGATTTCCAAAATTATATTGCTTCCCATTATGGGTAAAATTCATATCTATATTGGGGGCGTCAATAACGACCGAGCCGTCATTATTAAAACCTATGGCGCACCATTTAGTATTGCTGTAGCTTATAAGCCTGCCGTTTTGGATCAATAAACCAATGGGGACTCCATTCTCGAGATAATAATAGTCTCCGTTGATCCCTCCGATTATGGACACTCCTTGTCTGGTCTCTTCTATTTTTGAAGTGCTGCTTAATGTTACCCTGCTTTTGACACTGTTCCCAAAAGCGGCCAGCACTTTGGCGTCCGAAGTAACCGGATTGAATGATATAGTATGTCCCACTTTATAGGTATTGGCGTTTTTTACACCTTTCCAGATATTCAAGGTGACACCTGGCGCTATTATCCGCTCCTCATCGTGATATATACTGGTGGAACTAAAGTCCTGGATAGCTGCAAAAGCACTGTCCCCGACCAAAAATGTAAATATTAAAGAGAAGCACAGAAATATGGCGAAAAGTGATTTTAGTGACCTTGAAAACTTTTTTCTCATGTAAGAACCCCCTGAATCGATAAAGAACTATATAGGAAAAGCTTAACATAAATAGGCCGGATAAGACAGGGCAATTGTGTTAACAGTGTGTTTCGCTTTGGTTACAATAAAATAAAAGCTATTCTGATCCATTTTTCAATTGTAACGTAGTGAATGGAAATATGCTAGAATAAGTGAATAGGACGGTGACTTTTACTCACTAAAGGCGGATTGATGTTAATATGCGAAAAAGTAAGAAAAAAATAATATCACGACTGCTCATTATCATACCTTCTGCGTTGTTATTGGCAGTTGGCACTGCAATCCTCGGTTATTACACCTTTTTTCCGGCAAAGATCAAGCTTATGATAGCCGGTTATAACAGCACAACCAAGCTTTTTAACTGCATTGATAAAAACATGGATCTCCTTAAGGACAGATATTTTTCGCTATTATTGGAAGACACGATAAAGAAAGAGACAAAAGTGGGTATTTCCGCTAATGAAAATCTGTTATCAATTTTTCTCACCCCTGAAGAAGCCTCCGATTCACTTCAGCATATTAACAGGCTGGCACTGAAATGCGAAAACCAATTCGATGTCAAAAACAGAAAACAATCTTTGAAATTGGGCTTAAGTTACCTGTTAAACCCAATTTTAACCGCAAGGACATCCCTTGACGGCGAAAGATTTAGTTTTGGCGTCGATGAGCTTTCCAACAAGACGATCACAGGTAATATATCCGATTTAGGAAAGCTTTCATATTTCTTTCCCGATGTTCCCCGGGACTACTGGGATATGATTGAGAACACAGATCCGTGGATCGGAGCAAAAATTATTGAAGGTGTTGAAATTGACAGGAAAGCAATCAAGAAAATCATGCTCGATCATTCCAGAGAGATTTTTGCCAGCATCGATTCTAAAAGCATGTCCATGAAAAAACAAAAAACAGAGGTTCTCGGCAAAGAGCTCATATGTCAGGAGATCGCCATAAAGCTGGACGAACCCACTCAAAAAGAGTTAGTCTCTAAAATTATTAGAAAACTTTCTGAGGATGAACATATCTACAGCCTTACAGCAGGCAACTTGATCAAAGCTTTGGAGATCATAAGTGATAATGGGTACTATAGGGAGCTGATTGCTTCATATGGCCTGATCGATATGCTAAGCAGGGACGATTTCAAAAAGAACCTTTCTCAAATAGAGGAGGAAATACTGAATGCGAGCTTGCCTGAAATAAATTTAAAGGTTTATGTACATGGAATCGATATAGTTAAGTATTCATTGACTCCCGAAACGGGAGTTTCACCCGGCACCGAAGCCGAAACGCAGTTTGCTTCCTTTATATGCGAGCAGCGAATAAACGGGCCTTCCTTCGAACTAGGTATTATAACAGATTCCCAACAGAATAACGATAAAACCTCACTCCATATCAGAAGAGACTTTAATCAGGCAAAAGACTTGAGCAATATCGAATTAAAACTGGATATTGACAAAACTCTGTTTATTAGTCCGGCTTATTGTTCAATATCAATAAAATCTGTTGATGAATTAAAAGACAAGAACGAAGTTGACCTCGATTTTGAAGCATCGATAGAATATGATATGCCTGATGTGATTGGTGAAGGAAGGCTGAATATAAGTCTTGATGGAACGAAGACCAAAAATTCAAAAAAACAGGTAACCAGGAGAGATTACAAAGGAACGTTCACCTTTGATATACCCTTTATAAGCCCTGATATGCACAGCATGGGATTTTATTACGATACCGGGGCAATATTCGGAGAGGAAATCACGATCCCGGTGCCAGATGATGTTCTGGATCTGAAAACAGCAACAGAAACTGACTTTAATCAGCTAATCGAGGAAATCGGTGAGAAAATAGAAGCCCTGGGAAGGTTAACTGGCGCATTCTGACAACTAGCTGCCAAAGCTTCTCAGAGTTCTTTTCAGACTATAATAGGACAGCATAATAAACCCGATAGAAGCTGCTCCAAGTACTAAAGCCGCAGAGAGTACGGGCTCCATTCTGTCTGGCGCGGAGTACAGGCTCGTTAAAGCTCTTAAAGCCCAACCCTGGGGCGTTAACAAGGCTATGGACAAAAGCGGTTTTGGTACTCCTGCAAAATTCCAGAGACACCCTCCCATAATTCCGCTTACAAGAGCAAGGACGGGAGCTGAAGCCTGCAATTGATGCGATGATCTAAAAACAGCAGACATAAACATGCTGATTGAGGACACACAAAGTATGTATAAAACTATAACCAGGAAAGACAATGGTCCTTTTATCAAAAGCACACCAAAGAATACCCGCTGCATTCCTGTAAAAATAATTGTAAGGAATAAGCCCATAATGAACAAGGCTGCGATATTACCCATGAAAAGCTGCCGGAGTGCGCCCTTTACCGACATTGCCCTTTGTATGGTCCCGTTTATTTTCTCCTCGCACAGCCAGCCGCTGCCAAAGAGCAGCCCCAGCATTATAAAGAGGATCAAAAGTCCCAGTGATGCCGCTGCAAAAGGCGGTATTGTTATATTCCCGTCTCCCTTTGATTCAACCTCTATCTCTTCATAGGTGATTGTCATAATAGGGTTGGGCTGCCATTTCTCTTCCAGTCTTTCGGAGATCTCACTTCGATTTATATCGTTAAAATTTCTTCTTAACCAGTTATATGTAAAATCGGTTGAGTATATCCTAAGCACCTCGGATGCGACGATCTCCTTAATAAGTTCGGCAGAGTATGTGGAAGGCGACTTTACAACGGTAACCAATCCATCAATATTACCGCTTTTTAAATTAGCCTCAAATCCTTTTCCGATCACGATCATTGCTTCAGCATTATCATCCCTGACCTCTTTTTCCCCATCCTTCAGAAGCCCTGTTTTAACTCTGAGTCCCTCCTTGTTCATAAGGCGGTAAGTCAGAAGCTCAGAGCTTTCGGTTTCATCCTCATCTGCCAAAAATACCGGTACATACCCAAGCTTCTCCTTTCTTAAGGCATATCCGGATATCGATGAAAGCAGTACCGGAAGGATCAATATGGCCAGGACAAATAATTTATCAGAGAAATGAACCAGAAGGCGGTTTTTTAATATACTCAAAAATCTCATCCCTCAACCCTCCTTCTTCTGATACTGAGAACCAGTGAAGCACTTCCTGAATAAAACAATGCCATAAAAAGCAATGCTCCCACACTGGTTAAGGTTGAGCGTAAACCCCCACCATATATAACATTCAAGAAACCCTGCGCAGACCATCTGTTAATGGTCAAAACGCTTAGCTTCCTGCATAATGGGGGAAGTGAAGAAAGTGGATACAGACTTCCCCCTGCAATTGCCATTAATAAAATGGACAGATTTGCGATCAAATCTGCGGCGCTTCCTGTTGATGAAATACTTGCAATAAAAATAGAAAATGCGCCCGCTGCAAATGATGCAGCCAGAAAAACCGGGATCATGCCTGCCAAAGATGAGGTAATATCGCTTCCGCCAACTATACTTACAAATGTTAAAATAATGATAAACTGAATCGTCGATATAAAGAAAGACAACAGAAGCTTAGATGCCGCTGCTTGCCAGCTTCGCACCGGAGATGCGTTAAGCCTTGAAAGAATACCAAGCCGTCTCTCATCGGTCAATAGCCTCATGCAGGGAATGGATGAAAACATTATAAACACGGCCATAAGTGACATAGCGTAGTATATGACCGGATTTGTTCCGCGTTTATCTGGCTGCTCTTCCGATATCAGAGCCTTCCTGTTCAAAACCAGATCAACGAAGGCATCAAAAGCTTTGTTTATTTCACCCAACGCTTCTTCAAAGGCGTAACCCTTTTCGGTCTCAATGTCATAGATGACGCTTAGGGACGCAAGTCCTGAAGATACAGTATCGGAGCCCACGAAGCCAATATTTTTAACGAGCCGGGACTCAAGATATTTGGTGCTTGACCCTAAGACCTTTCCTGCCTGGGGTTCCCAGTAATCAATGCTCTCTGACAAATTTTCAGGGATTATTATAGCTGCGGCTGCTTCTTCATTTTCGATAAGCCTTATCGCCTCTTCTTCGTCAGCGAAAATAATTTTTTCAATAACATCAAGATTTCTGAGCTGAGAAGCCAAAAGCCCAGTCCACGGAGATTTATCATTATCAACCAAAACTATTTTGAAGGGTTCGATGAACTTATTATGTTCTATTATCGGAGCCAAAGCTAAAGCAAATATAAGTATAATAATAACAGGCAGAATAATAAGCATTAATAAAGCCTTTAAATCCTTAACCATAATTTTCAGATCATTTTTGAAAATAGTTATGAATCCGGACATCTAAGCCTCCTCCAGCTTAAGCATAAGCTGTTCCAGGTTATCATTGCCGGTGGCTTTTAAAATATCTGCAGCAGAACCGGAATAAAGAAGGCTTCCCTCACGCAAAACAAGGATCTTGTCGCACAAATGCTCCAAATCATCTATATGATGGCTGGTTATTATTATGGTTCGCCCTGAATTTTTAAGATCCAGTACAAGCTCTGTGATCGTTGCTCTGGATAGTATGTCCACCCCGGCAGTGGGTTCATCCATTATAAGAATGTCAGGGTCATGAAGAAGGGAGGCAGCAATATTCAGGCGTTTTTTCATTCCTCCTGAAAAAGTCCTGACTTTGTCATTTTTCCTGTCTTCCAGTCGAAGAAGCTGAAGCACTTTATTGATCTTCTCTTTTTTAAGCTTATTATCAACACCATATATCCCGCCCCAAAAATCCAGGTTCTCATACGCTGTAAGCATAGGATAAAGGGCTGTTTCCTGCGGGACATAGCCAAGGCTGGCTCTAACTTTTTCGGGATTTTTCAGGATATCCTCACCGAATATATGTATCTTGCCTGATTCAGGCTTATTTATGGTTGCAAGAAGTGAAATCATAGTGGTTTTACCGGCTCCGTTTGGACCGATGATCCCCAGGACCTCACCTTTTTTTACATCAAAGGAGATATTATTGAGAGCTTTTCTTCTCTTGTAGTTTTTACTCACGTCACGAACTGTTATTAAACAATTTGAATCCATTGCAAAATGCCTTCCGTTTAATTCTTGATTAATACTAAATACAATTTTACACGAAACGTTCAATTTAGGACAGACTAATATCCGAATCCTCTTAATTTCCCGCCTGCCGAATTAATGACCTCCTTTTTTGCCCATGAAAAAAGCAGCCATTCTGGCTGCTTTTTTATTAATTATGTTCTTATTTCTTTTTGCCCTTAGATGCTGCTACTTTTTCCTTCAGCTCTTTGCCTGCCTTGAATACAGGAGCCTTGGAAGCAGGAATTTTAATCTTAGCCTTTGTGCGAGGATTTACACCAGTACGTGCCTTACGATCTCTAACATCGAAGGTTCCGAAACCAACTAATGTAACCTTCTCGCCCTTTGCTAATGATCCGCTAATGCTTTCGATGATCGCATCCAATGCAATCCCAGCATCCTTCTTTGTCATTTCCGCCTTTTTGGCAATTGCATCAATAAGATCCGCCTTATTCATGTCAACTCTCCTTTCGGATATTTCTGGCACTATATGCCATCTAGTTTATACCCATATTATTTCATAAAGCAACATAAAAAGCCATCTTTTTTATGAAATTTTTTTAATTTTTTTTAAAGAAAGTGTTTGCCTCAGCAGTTTATACATTTTTCGGGCGCTGAAACCATTACTGCAAGCCACTTTCAGCAATCGAGCATAATTGACTCAATACATTTTAATTCCCATTTTATTTTTATGGATAAAGTCTTGTTTTGGGGCTTTGGAGTGGATTACCCTATATCACTTAATCCAATATTGTTAATTTTTGTTGCACTAATTAAAGGCAAGCCAGGAATTATTCAAATGATTTTTAAAATTATTAACTTAAGTAATTTTGTCACAGAAAAAGTTGGTGTCTTTAACTATGATATCTTTAGATACATTGCGGTAAAACTGGACAAAGTAAATGATATAAAAATTATTGAAAAAGGTGATTTTATGATCGTAAAAAAAATTAAGAAATTTCTGCTTGGTACTTTTGCCATGTTTTTATTTGCCTCCGCTGCTTGCACAAAACCTCTTTCTTTTACAAATATATCGCCCAAGGAAGCTCTTGAGCTTTTAAAGGGCGATAAAAAGGCGATCCTCATAGATGTCCGTACCGAGGAAGAATTCCGCCTTATCAGGATACCCGGAAGCATTCTTATCCCCGACTATGAAATAAGGGATAAAATCATAGATATTGTTCCTGACAAGAATACACCGGTCATTTTATACTGCAGAAGTGGAAATAGAAG
>JAAYNO010000232.1 GCA_012520855.1 Clostridiaceae bacterium
CCCTTCTGGCAAGTTCCCTGTGTGCATCGGAGTATAAGTCCTTTGCATTTCCATCAGCAATAGGATTATTCAGTATATTATACTTTCTTTTTACTCTTAAGATTCTTCTGACTGCATCATCTACCCTGTCCATCGATATCCTGCCTTTACTGACACCATTTATGATCGCATTGATGGCTTCCTTCCACATATTTGGCTCCATAAGCATATCAACGCCGGCATTTACGCAGGCAACCACCTGATCTTCAAATTTTCCGGGCAATTGGTGCAGTGCTTCCCAATCAGAAATAACAATGCCTTGAAAACCTAATTCATTTTTCAAAAAATCTGAGATCATTGCCTTGTTTCCATGCATTTTTTCTCCGTTAAGACTACTGAATGATATCATGATAGAATCGACGCCGGCATTAATTGCCTCAATATAACCGGGTAAATGGATTTCTCTGAGTTCTTCGTCGGACAATACGGCATTTCCCTGATCAATTTTATATGGTCTGTTTTCAACCCATTCTGTTCCGCCATCAGCTATGAAATGCTTTGCCGTGGCTATGATCCCGTTCTCCTGGAAGGCTTTTACATATGGAGATACAAAAAGCCTTTGCAACTCGGCGCTTTCTCCGAAGCTTTCGTATGTACGGCCCCAGCGAATATCCTGAACAACAGATACTGCGGGAGCAAAGTTCCAGTTTAATCCTGTAGCCGATACCTCCCGGGACACAGCCTGACCGATTTGGCTTATCAGTTCGGGATTGCGGGCAGCGCCTAATCCGATATTATGGGGAAAAATAGTTGCACCGTAGACATTGTTATGGCCATGAACAGCATCAACGCCGTAGAGAATTGGTATTTGTTCCTTTTCAACAAATTTTGACTGGTATTCGTTATACATGGCCAGCCATGCTTCAGGAGTGTTTTCATCAGGACTTGAACCGCCGCCGCTGAGAACAGATCCGATTCCGTAATCCACAGCTTGCTGCGGCGTAATGGCATATCTTTCGGCTTGTACCATCTGGGCAGCTTTTTTGAAAAGAGTCAATCCGCTAATTATCTCTTCGTCAGAAAGCCCGACAATTGATTTCAAGGATGTTATTTGACCGCCGCCAGACGGTATCGACCCTGTTTCGGCATTATCGCCGCAACTGGGAAAAATGAGCCCCAGAGAGATTATTAAGATCAATGCCATTAGTTTTCTCATTATGATATCTCCAAAAAAACTAACTTTTTGTCATCCTTGTGTAATAGGCTAAAAGTATGCTTAAGTTTTTGTATATCATGTTGATATTCTAGTTATAGCATAAACCGAAATCGTTTTCAATAGTAAATTGATGCATAGATATTCAACGCATGGATATAGTTTGGATTACTTGTTAAATTGCTTGCATGTATCACGTTCAATAAGACTGACTGGAATCAAAGTCCTCTCGGAAACCTCCATCCCGTTTATATAGGCAACCAGAGTCTCAGCTATTACTTCCCCTATTTTCGCTCTGTCCTGCCTGATAGTGGTAAGCCTGGGAGTATAATATTTTGCCAGCTCTATGTCATCGAAGCCGATGATTGAAATGTCCTCAGGAACCCTTATGCCCCTGCTTTCAAGAAATGATATGGCACCTATTGCCACGCTGTCACTGGCAGCGATCACCGCTGAAGGCATATTATCTTCGGTGCAGCTTTCTAGCAACTGTTCCATAGCCTTGTACCCGGAATTGAAATCATAATCGTATGTATAAATTACATGCTCGGGAAGATATCTTTCTCCGTGCTTTTCGATCGATATTTTATAACCTCTTAAGCGTTCTCTTCCCGACAGAGTGTTCTGATTGCCTGCAAGACAGGCAATCCTTCTATGCCCTAAATCATATAAATAATCATATGCCTGCCTGGCACCATCTACGTTGTCTGATAGTATGATAGGTACGTTCTGATTGTATTCAACATCTGTTGTGACGCATTTTATATTGCTTTCCAGCAATTCCTTCAGATTTGAATCCCATCCTGCGTATGTACAAACAAAAACACCGTTTACATTGCGGTGCCTGCAATGCTGAAGATAACCCATCTTTCTTCCGCCAATCTTGCTGGTAATAAAAATCGTATCGTACCCGTAATTCCCGATCGAACTTTTGAATGATTCAATAATACCGGCAAATAACGGATGCTCCAGCCCTACATTGAGAGATTCGGTAAACAGAATCCCAACGAGCCAGTTGTTATTTGTTTTTAAGCCTTTTGCGTTAGCATTAGGAAAATAACCTAATTCCTTCGCTATCTTAAGCACCCTTTCCTTCGTACGCTCATTTATATCAGCATAATTATTAAGGGCTCTGGAAACAGTTGTAATCGATACATTTGCTTCTCTGGCAATGTCAGAAATCTTAACCATATATTTCACCCCGGGCTAAATAAAAAACAATTTCTTAACATATACCATACAGCAATTTTACGACAGGTACAACAAAAATACAAAAAAATATACGGATCATGCATATGGTAGGCAGCGAATAATTGAATATTCGAGGTAGTGTCCATTCTTAAGGCGCCATTAGCATAACAGCATCAATTCTGATTATCCCGCTGTTTACTTCCAGCTTGAATCCGGATTTTTCGGATTGCACAAGTTGTTGTAAAAGAACCTCATGATCACCAGTATTATCGGGAAGCTGTTCTTTTTTTACAAGGAGCCCATCCTGATAAAATCCTTTAATTTTATTCGGCCCAACACTGGTTTTCATCATTGCTATCTCCTTTTTCTTAAATGATACTCGACGTTTTTCTTTTCATTTTATGAATAAATTACTATAATACTTAAAAATTGATTTATCTAAATTTTAATATTATACTGTTTGTAGTTGAATGCACTTTATTGCTCAGCATATGGATTAAATTGCTCCTCTTGGGGGGGATAAGTTATGATAAGCATAACCGGCAATTCAATAAATGACTGGAATGATAACGGAATAGAGGAATATAATTATCCTTTTTTTGTTATCAGCTCCGGTTATCAAAAATTTGTGACCAGGAATTATAAAATAATCCGCAAATCAGGGAGAGTTGATTTCCAGCTTATTTACCTGATAAAGGGCAAAGGTTACTATGATTTCGGCGACGGTATAAAGGAAGTATCCGAAGGAAATCTGATTGTATTTAAGCCAGATCAGCCGCAGATATATGAGTACCTGTCAAAGGATTCTCCGGAGCTGTATTGGCTTCATTTTTCCGGTTATTCAGCCTGGGATTGGATACATCGGTTTGATTTCAAAAACCGTTATGTTTACCCTGTTGGCATAAGAGGAGATCTGATCGATCTTTTTAAAAGAATCATCTATGAAATTCAGGATAAAAAGCCGCATTTTCATTATATGGCAGGCTCCTGCCTGGCAGAACTGCTCCTGACTTTTTCAAGGAGGCTTGAAAACTTAAAGTCAGAAAACATAAATGTTCATGACGATTCAATCAGAAATGTCATCTATTATATGTATGAGAATTATAACCGGCATATTACAGTAAGAGATCTGGCCGAAAAATGCAGCCTCAGCATGTACAGATTCATTCATAAGTTTAAAGAATCAACGGGTCTGACACCAATTGAATACATTACCAAGATCCGAATTGACGAAGCAATATATCTTCTGTCAAACTCGGTTCTTAACATTTCAGAAATTGCTGCAATAGTCGGCTATGACGACCCTCTTTATTTCAGCAGAGTTTTCAGAAAAAAAACGGGCTTATCTCCAAGCCTTTTCCAAAAACAATTGAAGCGAGGCTCCTGATTGTTCAGTCAAGCATGGATAAATCAAAAAGAGCACTCTCATATAATTTTACCCTTTCATCCAAAGACGGGTAGTCAACGGTACCATTAGCCAGGAATTCTTCAGTCATCTTATAGTCGGGTATTCCGGCTCTTCCGCCGATCCTGGTACATTTTATCGCAGCGACAGCGCTTGCGAATCTTGTTATCCGCTCCGATTCCCAGCCCTTTAGCATACCAAGAATAAAAGCTCCATGAAACACATCTCCCGCTCCACAGGTGTCGACGACCTCAATGTCCGTAAATGCCGGCATTTCAAAGTAATTATCGCCATCCAGAACTACACATCCCTTTTCACCCAAAGTTATCACAACAATACCAGGACCTTTTTGTTGAAGCGATTTTAAATTTTTCCGATAGTTTTGATCATCACCGAAAGCATTTTTGTAAAAAAATTCGGAACCGATCAATACATCCAGCAAATACATATTTTCAATAAACTCATCATCATAGATATCTGCGTCTATCACGACCTGCATATTCTTCTTTTTCGCCATCCTGGCCGCTGCAGCAGAAACTTCCGAAAGACTTGCAATATGAAGGATTTTAGCTGAAGTGATATATTCCTCATCCAGGTCATCCACGGTCAGTACTCGCCTTACTCCCTGTTTTATCATAAAGCTTCTGGTTTTTTTGTCTTTTTCATTAATGACAAAGCTTAATGAAGTTGTCCCCTCTTTGTCTACAATAAGCCTGGACGTATCGACCATATGGCGATGAAAATCCTTGATGCAGAATTTTCCGAACGGATCGTCGCCGATAACTCCTATAATCCCTGTTTTGACCCCCAGCCTTCCCAGCGCTGCAAATGCTGTGGATACTTTGCCGCCCCCCTGCCAGCTATACTCATCAAGGCGAACAAATTCGTTACTTCCGGGCATCCTCCCAAGGCTAAGCAAACAGTCCATCAAAGGGTTGTCTATACCTACAACTTCCATACCCTCACACCTGTTAACACCTTAAAGCTTTACTTCATTTACTTCTGTTATCATCTGATTTCCTTTAAACTGCCTGATTATCTTAAATGACAATAAAAAACAAGATGATCGTACCTGCTTTGGTTTAAGCAGTTTTTGGTCCCCTAATCTATTATCCGCATACTGAAGAAGTTTTCGTATTTTGGCAATTTGTCGGTCACCCTGCGGCCGATTTTATCTATTTCGGCAAGCTCTTCCCTGCTCAGCCTCCAGCCTGATGCTCCGATATTTTCCTTCATTTGGGCGGCGTTTCTTGCTCCTACTATAGCTGAGGTCATGCCCGGCTGTGAGGTGACCCAATTTATAGCGACCTGCCCCTGAGTTTTTCCGTGCTTTTTGGCATATGGCTTCAGTGCACCTGCGACTGCAAGGCATTCTTCAAATAGTCCATCCTGGAATAAAGGAGTACTCTTTCGTTTATCTCCCTTTTTAAAAGTCCAGTCCTTTGTAAATTTCCCTGTCAATATTCCCTGCGCAATAGGGCTGTAGGCAACTATTCCGATATTATTATCCAGGCAGAAAGGAACGATGTCTTCCTCGATGAACCTCCACAAAAGGCTGTAACAGGGCTGGATGACTTCAAAACGCCCTATTTTTAGTGCCCCCTCCATTTGCGTCCTGGTAAAATTAGATAATCCGATCTCCCTTATTTTACCTTCCTTTTTCAAATCAAGCATGGCAGACATGGTCTCACTTATGTCAACTTCATCGTTGGGATAGTGGATGAAATAAATATCGATATAATCGGTCTGCATACGGTTCATACTATCTTCACAC
>JAAYNO010000233.1 GCA_012520855.1 Clostridiaceae bacterium
AAAAAAGACCGTTTAGCTTTTTATCTCTTATTATGAAAAAGCTCGGTAGAACTATACCTATCACAAGAACATATATAACTTTCTTTATAATCATCGTGATTATTGACTCATTCGAAAAAGAAATATAACAAACAAATGCCATCCACGATGCAAATAAGATCAATAGGGCTAATATATGTTTTTTATTCAATGCATCTTTCCTCCAATCCTCTTAGCAAGTATTTTAAATGTCTTTCTATCAATGATATAAGCCAAAATAATAAAAACGACCATAACAAGTGTAAGCGTTATAAAGCCGTAAAGAATAAAACGGGCAAAACTTGATATTTTCAATGGTTTTATTATTCCAATAAATGAAATCACTAAATATGTACCAAGATAACACAAAATTTTAGAAAGACTACTCCATATCCCTCTTTTCAATATTACAACATTGCCAAGATAGGTCAAATATGCCAGCTTAAAAACAAGTGAAATAACTGTTGCCAATGTAATTCCATACAAGCCCATTCTCGGAGCCAAAAGAACCGACAAAACAATATTAGAAGCTGCCTCAATGACTGAAATTTTTGAAACCATTTTAGCATGTCCTGCAATTCCCGATAAATTTCCTGTTACATACCGATCCCATGAAAGAATTTGAATCAGCCCAAACATAGTGGGCAAAAAAATGTATATATAATTCACATCTGTAACGCCTTTTGTATATAATTGTACAAATGGAATTGCCAGCAGTGAACAACAACTCATTAAAACTGCCACTGCTGTCATAAATAACAATTCAAATTCATCGTGAACTGTCTCATATTTTTTTATATTCTCACTATATGCCTGTCCCAGCAAATACAACAAACTAGTGTATATAGCACTCATTAATACAGATATATTAGAATAAATCATATTGTATACAGAATATACACTTGATAGTGCTGTACTAAACATTACAGAAAGCAAAATCATATCAGTAGATGAAAAAACAGTCCATGCCACCTCTGTTAATACATATGCATTTTTATCTGGAAGCTCCGTTTCATCACATGCCTTAATGTCATATTTTATCCAGCTGTAGTTTTTATCGATATAAATCTTATATACAGCAAGCCGAATCAAAGAAACACAAAAAAATCCAAATTGAATTGCAACAATGTTAATCTTCATGCATGCCAGAACGATTTTTATTCCATATGTAAGTAAGCATCCCATAAGGGTTATATTCGCTTGAACATATCCCTTACCCTCTGCCGTCAAGAGTTGCATCCAGTTTTCAGTAAACATAAACCGAACTACGCCAGACATTCCCTCAAAGAAAACAACGGCAAAAACAGTTTTAGCTGATAGATTTGTTTTTAATATAAACGGAAGAAGTAATGCCATCGCTACAACAATGGCCGCATAGTATTTTGTAATTTTCCAATAGTACTTTCTTGAAACCGAAAGTATCTTGCAAACCCCATCTCTATCATTCTCTGTGATTGGCTTATACAGTGCATTTCTCGTTGACTGTCCAATTCCAGCTTCAAACAAAGCAATATAGCTAAAAATCTGTGTTAAGGTATTAGTTAATCCGTTAGTGTCAGAACCATAGTTGGTGATCATGATTCTTGGAACAATCAATCCCAATGCAATGATTATGAGCTGAGTTATTAATCCTGTTACTGCATTTCTTTTTGCACCCATTAGTTAATTTAAGACCTCCAAATTTTCATCCATTATCTGGCGCGATATTATCTTTCAGATATCTAATTGACTGTTGTTTCAATTCCTTTAGTCCTTTATACTCAGCTTTTTCCAAATCAAAAATATCGTTTCCTTTTTCATCTTTATAGAAGAACTCTGGAGATTTCAGGATTGAAAGCAATGATTCGACACGACCTTTGCCATTTTCATACCCATGAAACACAACTTTTTTCTTAAAGATTGATGAGAATGCAACAGCATGAAAAGAATTTGTACAAATATAAGCTGCGTTCTTAATCAGCCACACAAATTCTTTCGGCCCAATTTTGTGTAACTGATTTTCTATCATAAAAGACCTATCTCCATTAGGATGGATGGAAAACACAGGAATCCCATAGTCTTTTCCTACTTTCTTCGCAGCTCTAATCAATTTCTCGTCTTTACGCAATGCATAATACAAAATATAAATTTCAGGTATATTTTCAACTGGTTTCCTTGCAATGTTTATCCAACAATCCTCATCTAACAGGAAGACTGGATCACATACCACATCTGCATTACTCACGCCATTATCACTTAATAATTTCACACCACTTTGTTCTCTAACAGATAATGCATCAAAGGTGTTCAAATATTTTTTAACGAACTGACTTATAGAATTAGGATCGTTATCAGCACCAAAGCTTGCTGCATAGGCAATCTTTTTCACAGTTTTATCTACATAATCTCCAAAATAAATACTATCACTATTTGTAATACCTAAATTCCAAATCTGATCGCTGCCATAAATTACTGCATCAGCCTTGTTTATGATATTTTTTGCCAAGTCTATATCTGATGTATCCGAATTGGCACACC
Source organism: Clostridiaceae bacterium (assembly GCA_012520855.1). GTDB lineage: Bacteria > Bacillota > Clostridia > DSM-8532 > DSM-8532 > DTU059. The sequence goes on from JAAYNO010000233.1 coordinate 2,536, forward strand.
TTAAATCATTTTTTCTGAAATTTGAAAAAAGTTCAAACTGTTTTCTTTTATATGGAATGGCTCTAGCTCTTCGTACTATTTCACGCGGGTGTATTCCACATGAAAAAGGATTTAATGAATACAGCTTTCTTAAATGTTCAGGCTCGTAACTCAAAAACTCCACATTTCCATATTGGCTCAAATGTGCTTGTAACGCATATGCTTGGAGAACCGCACCATAATTATTAGCAAAATGAAATGTTACAATCTCAAGATTCATATGCTGTTATCTCCTTAACCTTTCTGTAATAATATTCTCCAAATGCGCATCCAAAAATATACGGAAAAAGAAACGGTGCATCATAAAGAGGATTTCCTGTAAGACTGTATAACAGGAAAAAGGCTTGTATATAAACTGAATACAGCAAAAACGACTCATTAATACCATCCAGTTTTTGTACTCTACTCTTCTTCAATGCACTCCAGGCATGTAAAAATGAGACAATAAAAAACGCAAAAAATGCCAAACTAAAAAGTAATCCCTCTTCACACAAAAGCTGTAAATAAACATTGTGTACGTTAAGCCAATCTCCAAAAGTGGCATTATAATAATAAGTAAATCCGTTCCATCCAATTCCTGTCAAAGCATTCCGTAAGAACAAATTCAGCGCCAGAAGCATTCTCGCATTTCTTCCCAGCGAACTATCTTCCAACTGCGACATATAAATAAATCGCCTAATAACCGGTACAGCATCAGGTGCAATCTCTACAATTAAAACTAGAGCTATACCGCCAATCGCTATCAATGCTAGTGTTTTCATTAGACGGTTTTTCGGTTTATCAGAATTATATACATAGTATGCCGCAAACAAGCATACCAAGGCGAATACACAATGCGCCCTTTTTCCTGTAAGGATCAATACGAATAAAATAAATGCTGTAAGAGCAATATTGATTTTATTCATAATCGGTTTCCCCTTAAACCTTCTATCCGTCAGACGAATAAAAGCTGCTCCAAGCGCAACCGACATATACATGGCATTTGTACTATAGTGAGGTGTAAGTCCAACTGCATACCCATTTCTTACGCAATACAGCAACGTTGATTCATAACCAAATGAAACAAATAGTGGCATGACATACGTCATGTACACATTTGGCAAAAGATATAAAATAAATGAAGCAACTGCATGAAATAGACCACCATAAAACAGTAAATTCGTTGTTATTTCCATCCATCGATTATCATTTTTCGAGACCAGATAGAATAAGAAAATAGACACTGTCGCCACGGTATTAATGTACGATCCATTCTTTATGTCGGCATTGTTAAAGATAAGCGCAATCAACATAATCACAACAAGAAGATCAACTGGCTTTATCGCCTTGACTATTCTGATTTTAGGAAAACCAGTATTAGCTATGTAGCCAAGCACGGCCGCTCCTAGGAGAACAGCAATAATATTTTGCCACGTTCCAAAAATATAACTGGCCAGTCCGCTGGTGTACAAATAAACCACATATACTAAGACAGATAAATATCTGCATATTTTTTTATATTCTAACTTCATTGTCTTGTTTTCATCCTTCCAGCGGTACCTTTGTGATCATATTAGATTTCTTTTGTCATCTCTTGATATATTCTAATACCACAATTTCCATTTGTGTACTGCACCGCATATTTCTGCGCTCTTACAGCTGTTTCATACATATTTTCTCGGTTTTCTTGAATCTTATAGATACATTCATATAACTTATGATAATCCCCAGACGGATAAAGATATCCTGTTTTACCATTATCAATAAGTTCCGAATTTGCTCCGGCATCGGTTGCCACAACAACTAATCCTCCAAGCATTGCCTCTATAGTAACACGTCCAAACGCTTCACTTTTAGATGCAACTACCGCAATATACATTTTCTTTCTAAGTGTATTCATATCCTCAACAAAACCAAGGAAATGAACTTTATCATTCAATTGATTGTCAGCCACATATTTTCCTAGCTTTTGTGTGTAGGATTCATCACCTTTTCCAGCGATATATAAATTTGCCTTTACTCCCGCTTTGCACAATTCGTTAAAGGCTTTCAGAACATCAATTTGACCTTTTCCCTCTTGAAGAATACCTGCAATTAAAATGTTAAGAGAATCGCTTCTAAACTTTTCACAGTTAAAATTTAGAAGATACTCATTCGACACATCATCATAAATTGTAATCATCTTTTCAGATGGAATCCCTTTACTTTCATAGTAATTTTTCAAAGCCATAGATATCACGATCATTTTGGTCGTATATCTTTCAACAAATTTTTCAAATGTTGCAAAACCTAAAATATAACCATTACCATGATCCAAATCTCCAAATTCACGGACATGCCAAAAATGAGGAATCTTATAAATTGCATTGAGTATCGCGCCAAAGAAAATAGTGTTTGTATTAGTGTATACAATATCAATTTTTTCTTCTCTCAATATTTTTTTAAATTTCAATGCCTCTATGTAAGTTTTTGTCTGTTTAATGCGTCCCCAAGTAAAGGACTTGAATTTACTTTTGGTGGATGCATTTAGTTTGTAGTCCCATCTTGTATAAGGAACATACAACACTTTTACACCTTGCTCCCGCAAGTACTCAATCGCTGATCCATCTTTAAATGGAAATGCCGCAATAATTCGAACTCCTTTTTCCGAAAACACTTCCAGCATGTCCAGTAAAGACTTTACTCCACCATTATTCTTTTCATTAAAGTGAAAGCAAAACAATACCGTCATACATTTTCCCATCCCTTAGTTTTCTTTATTATAATATTTAATCGCCAATTGTAATTGCTCCAGATAAGCATAGCCATGCTTTTCGTCCGGCTCCAAATACGCTCCTTCTGCCCACTCATTCCAAGCATTAATAAAGACAAGCGGAAGATCATCCTCTTCTCTCATCTGGTTAAAGAGGTTTTTTGCGCACTTTCCAAATTTTTCTGGGTTTCCACCTTTAAATACAAAACCATTTTTTCGTCTTGCGGTATTATCCCAATCCGTAAATAACCCCTGCACAATCTTCTTGGAATGCGGACCATTCAAGATATCTTCACATTCTTTATCATAGCTAAAAATTGACAGCGGTTTATCATTTCCGGACACTTTTTTTCTGCTCTTCACAAATTCATAGATTGGCTTTTCTAATCTAACTTTCTTTAGAATTTGATAAGCAACCTGGAGATGTTTAATTTTATTTAAATCCTTTTCCGCATACTGTTTTGAGAAGTAAGGCTCAAATTTAATTTGATAATCGAAATCTCTATCATTATAAGACGGTGAAAAATACCATCCAGAATTCTGGATCATTAGGCAAATCCGATTGAAACCAAACTTTTTAATCTCCGACTGCCAATAAGTTACCATACGATGCAGATCAGGAATTTCTTCGGGTTTATAAATAAGAAAAACCGGATCACCATTTAAGGTAATATATCGTTCATCTTTGAAAAACTGAACCATATAAAGCAAATGCTTTTTCCAATCATCTTCTGTGCCGTAATCCTGCTCTGCAATAATCTCCTGATTACCACCATCCCATCGCTTGCTCCAGTTCTCATTTGCCCAAGACATGCAGAATGGGATATTAACATCTTTATTTTTCAGCATTTGCTCTAGTGGTTTTTCAAGCAACTTCTTTCCATCTTTAAACCAGTAGTGATAGTAGCAAAAACCAAACACACCATACTTCTTTGCTAAATCAGCCTGCCAAATTTTAACATTGTCGTCTAGCAAGTTATAATAGTTTTCATTTAACGGAACTTTTGGCTGATAATGCCCCTCAAACAGCGGAGTAGCCTTTTTCGTATTTACCCATTCCGTAAATCCTTTTCCCCAAAATTTATCGTTTTCCGGAATAGCATGATACTGAGGTAAATAAAACGCAATTGTTTTAATTTTATTATCTGATAATATCTCTGCCATTTTTAGTTCTCACTTTCCAATTCATCGACACATGATTTGATTGCATCTAAGTAACCGTACTGATTTTTCATATCAGGCTCTAAATATCCACCTTCTGACCATTCATTCCATGCAAAAATGAAAATATAGTCAGACTTGTACTCGTCCCGCGCTCTTTTCAGCTGTTTTCCAAAATACTCTTTAAACTTCTCAGGCGTTGCACCAGTCAACACACGACCTTTTTCTTTATATCTCGGCGTATTATCCCAGTCCACAAATGCCCCTGGAATCATTCCCGGCTCTGCTTTTCTATTTAGAACTGTATTCCACACTTCGTCATACGATAATTTCTGCAGGTTTGCCTTTTTAGCAGACTTAAAGCTCTTCAAATGATCCCTTGCCCATGTCTGTACATTCTGCTTAATAACGCTCATCTGCTTCTGCATCCAAGAGCTCATATCATAAAACGCAAAGCCTGGCTGATATTCAATCTGGTATTTAAACATCGATTTATCGACGCTCTTCTCAGCATAAAAAGAAACATGCTGTGCTGCAAAAACCAGCCCGTCAAAGCCCTCTTCTTGAGCACGCTTATTATAATAAGCCAGTCTTGCACTCAACTCTGTAATATACTGTGGACGATAAATCACAAAAAGCGGCTTATTACCCTCCTTTATGTATCTCTCGTCCTTAAAGAATGGAAGCAAATACTGGAAATGTCTCTCCCATTCTTCTTTATCGCCGTACTCCTGTTTGATTAAGGTCTTTCGATCAGACTCTGTTTCCGCAGCCCAAGCATTTGTCCATGTTTCGTTTGCCCAGCAAAAGCAAAATGGCAAATCACAGTTTTTATCTTTCAGATAAATCTCCATAGGCTTTTCAAGAAGCATTTTGCTTCCAAACCAATAGTGGTAGCAGCAGAAACCGTATACGCCGTGTTCTTTCGCAATTTTAGTCTGCCACTCCAGAGTTTTTTCATCTAAAAGATTGTAATAATTATTGTTAAGCGGAATTCTTGGCTGGTTATGACCTTCAAAAAGTGGTTTGGCAGCTTTCATGTTATTCCACTCAGTAAAGCCTTGTCCCCACCACTCATTATTTTCTGGCGTTTCATGGAACTGTGGCAGATAGAATGCAATTACTTTCATTTCTTCTTCCTTTACTTTTTAATCTTTGTAAGTAGCTTTTTAATCTTCAAATTTTTACTCAGGCCTGTGCTAACCATCACTCGTTTAACCTTATCCATAATGGCTTCTTTTTTAGAATATGGAATATACTTATCAATTAATTCTGTATATGAAAGTTTTCCATAATCACTCCAAAATTCTGCATGAGCCTTATTTTTTACTGCGGATTCGTAGATCATGTCTCCGTCATTCTTATTCGTAACCGCTGTTTCCGTATTTACAGCAGTAACTTGAGTCTCGATTTGTTTCCACAAATCAATTGCCTTTTGTGTACGAACATACACATTGGATAGCCCCATATCATCATCTTTAAAGCCATACTGTCCAGCTGACTTAAAAGAATCAAACAGTGTAAAATCACTCACACGATCTTCTTCTTTAAAACTGCAGGCATAGCAAGATGGCCGTGATGCAAACCCAGCAAACCATAATCTCGGATAAGATTTCACCAATCGTATGCTGTGAATTAACTTTCCATTTGAAAAGCGAACTGCAATCGTGGACAAGTGATGCCCTAAGACTTTGCTTCTAAAATATATGTTCTGAATATCACTTTCGTATTTTTCTGAGAGCGCAGCCTTATAGTCTTCAAACAGCTTTGGCGATGGAACGCCATGACAAACCAAATCAAGGAGAATTAGATTTGCGTCTTCTCTATTAATATACGCTCTAAGTCCTGCCACTTGACAAGGCGTACCAGAGAACAAAACGATTCTATCCGCTTTCAAATACTTGTCCACCTGTTTAAATGTATCACCTAAATCGCTTTGCACATACTTGGACATTCTCAATTTTTCTAAATCTGCTTCGTGTTCTATAGCAATATGTTTAACCCTAAGTTTTTCATCATATGCCGCACCAAAAACAACGCCATTTCTTTCTAGGACATAGTGAGCTATGACACTAAACAGACCACCTGATGCACTTGCCTCACGCTGATTCTTATTGTTATTTATAGCAATATATGAGGCTACGACCGGATTTTTCTTTTGCTTATTTGTGATAGGACATGTCCTTACACATTTTCCGCATTCTACACACCGATTTCTATCAATAACCGGATATTTAAACCCTTCCTCATCGGCGCACATTGATATTGCTTCTTTTGGACAGCAAGCCATACAAGCTGTGCAGCCTGAGCAGTGCTCTTTCTCAACTAATTTAATCATTCCTGTGCACCCTTTAAGCACTTTATGGCTCTTTCAAAATACTCTCGTGAACTTTTTCTAAAATCATTTAGCCTCTTATTGACATCAGACCAGTCCACTTGATATGCGAGTGCTGCTTCCGGGGTAATTGAGTCTTCAAACAAGCGGTTGGACAACCCAACGATTGAAAGAATATTTTTTACCCTCGAATTCATAGAGCTTTTCTGGCTATCTGAGAATCTCTTAAACGTAAAGAAGTTCTTATTATACATTATCGAGAAAATCGTTCCATGAAAAGAATCCGTGCATACATATGTGGCATACCTAATAAAATTGACAAATTCTTTTGGACCAACTTCTAAATAGTCAATATCGCCGAAGTCATCATCGCTTTTAATATACTCATCAATGTGTTTAACCGCTAAGATTTTGCAGCCCGTTTTCTGTGCTAATTTTTTTGCGAACTCTCGTTGGGTTGGATTATTTCCAATAAAATAGCAGAAAATATACTTTTCACTCACAAACGGACAATCTCCACTAAGCTCGTCCCATCTTTTCCGATCTGTCAGCACAGTAGGATCACAACAGACTTCAGCCTTCTTTCCCGTCAATTTTTCAACAATCTCTGCCCCCTGTTTCTCTCTAACGGAGATCATATTGAATCGAGACAGGTATTCTTTTGTCTTCTTTACTTGACTCGCAGGTATCTCGGATACACCAAAGCTTGAAGCATATGTTACTTTAGGGCGACGAGAATCCACCCAAGTTAATGTATAATAATCTCCACCAAGTAGCATCGGATTCCATACCTGATCGCTTCCCAAAATGAAAGCATCAAACTTCTTTGTATAGTCGACAAGTTGTTTTTTTCCACTTAAGCAGGGTGTGAACACAAAATTGTCTTTGAGGAAATTAGAAAAAGCTCTATTTCTTCCAGAAATAATCGGTTTTAATTTCGGATTAGTCTTTCCTTCAATTACACGCCAGACATCTTTTGTTTTTGCCATGAGGAGCGGCAGATTAAATATTCTAAGAGCCTGTTTAACAACATTGCGCTTTTTGTAATAGATTAATTCATTGTCAATTCCAGCCGCAAATAGCTCCTGTTGCAAGGCATATGCCTGCAATATACTTCCGTAGTTATAGTTTCTTACAGAAACTAGACCAACTTTTTTCATCTTTCCGCCCTCTAGCTTTCTTGATTTTCCAAATACTTCTTTATATAAAAATCTTGTAAATACTCAGCCACATCTTGCACATCATATCCAGCAGCTCTAATTTTATCAATTTCAGCTTTTCTTTCCTGCTTAGATACAGCAAGAATTTTTTTAGCCCAAGCATCCGTTGAATCATTCAATGACATATAGTGGAACTGTTTTGTCACTGCCGCTTCTTTAGGGATAACATCCGAGCCAACTACCGGCAAACCTGAGCATTGTGCTTCTATTGCAACAATGCCAAGTCCCTCAAAAAGCGATGGAAACACAAAACAATCCATTGCCTGATACAAGCTTGCAATGTCTTTTCTTACCCCTAGAAAAATAACACGTTCTTCCAAACCGTATTCGCAGACTTGTTCTTTTACCTTTTCAAAAGTTTCTCCAGCACCAATCAGCAGCAAAACAGCATTATTTTCCAAATCAGCAATTTTCTTAAAGACATCTATTAAGAATTTATGGTTCTTCTGTTCACAGAACCTTCCTGCATGACCAATGACAATTTTTCCTTCAATGCCAAGCTCTTTTCTCAGCCGATTTCTCTCATTTTCGTTGTAAATGAAATTATTTACAATGATTGCATTCTTCAGAACAGTAAACTTTTTATTTGCAAACATAAACTCACCTGCTTTTTGTGAGCAAGCAAAGTAATCTGTTGCAAATACTTTGTATCTCTTTAAGAGAAGTCCCTTAATTTTTCCCTTGAATGTATTTTCTGTTGCTGAATTGTGGCTATGTGCAACACGAACAGGAACGCCATCCTTTTTTGCGGCTTTAAAATAAAACTGTCCTAGGCTTTCCATGTGTCCATGTACAATCTTATATTCTGGATGTTTCTTAAAAAAAACATCCAAATCTTTTAAATATTTTATAAAGTTGTTGTCATCACGCACTGACAACTTATAAATCCTTCCACCTAAACTCCTAATCTCATCATCATAGAAGTAGTTTCCAGTATAATGGACAAGAAAATCAAATTGAACTTTAGTCCTATCTATATTTCTATAGATATTCATAATCAATGTTTCAAGCCCACCTGCCTGCATATTAGGCACAATATGCAAAACTCTTATCGGTTCGTTCTCCATAATCATCCTCAATCAATTTTTATCGCAACAATTTCAAATAGATTACCTTGCGCAATGAATTCGGTAAAACACATACAAATGCTTGTCCTAAACCACTGATGCAAAAATCTGCCAGCGACATGTATCCCTTTTTATGCTGCTTCCATTTAAAATTCAATACAGTTTTTGCGTATTTTAATCCGCCGCGTCTTTTGAAGAAATCTTCACTCGTTCTGATATAGTACAAATTTTCCTGAATATTATAGCTTCGCACATTATATTCCAGTACCATTCTTGCAAAAAGATCATAATCTTCATATAATGGGACAGAATGATAATTTCCACTTCTAATAACGGCACTTTTCTTGTACATTACCGTAGGGTGCAAAATAGCACATCTACGACGCATAAATTTTGCAATATCACTATGTGTTTCTGGCACTCGATGGATTGAAACAACATTGTCTTTTTCACCAATAAATTCTGCCTCGAATGATCCAACCATCTCCAAGTCTGTATCTTTTTCAAACGCTAAAAGCTGCTTTTCACATCTGGTTTTCTCTGATATATCATCAGAATCCATTCTTGCAATCAGCTCATTTCTTGATGTGACTATACCTTTTGCCAGTGCTGGTCCAAGTCCCAGATTCGTTTCATTTGAAATTATGGTAAACAAACCCGGATATTTTTGATTGTAATAATCTACAACTGCATCCAGTTCCGTTGTTAACGGACCATCTTTAACAAGAATAAACTCATCAGGCGGAACCGTTTGATCGAGCATACTCTGAATGCTTAATTTTAAATACTCAGCCTTTTCTTTTATGTATACAGACATTAGAACTGTATATGGGGTATTTTTCATAGTTTTATCCTACCTTCTAGTTTATTCTTCCTGCGTTAAATCAAAACTTGAAGGTATCTTTCAGTCCCAGCCACTTCTGGTCCTTATCACTCAAGTTCAGTACAGTACCATCTTCCAGCGTGTAGCCTTCTGCGCTGGCACTACCCTTGTACTCGCCCTTCAACTCCGGCCATTCAATGCCAATCTCCGGGTCATTCCAAGCCATGCCACCTTCATCATTCGGATGCCAGAAGTCATTGACCTTGTAGCAGAACTCTGCTTCATCACTCAGAACCAGGAAGCCATGTGCAAAGCCTTCCGGAATGAGGAACTGTTTCTTATTCTCCGCGGACAGTGTAACGCCATACCACTTGCCATAGGTTTCAGAGTTGCTTCTAAGATCAACCGCAACATCAAACACAGTGCCACGCACGGCACGTACCAGCTTGCACTGCGGATACTGCTTCTGGAAATGCAGGCCACGCAGCACGCCCTTTGTGGACATAGACTGGTTATCCTGTACAAAATGAATGTCGATGCCAGCTTCCTTCATATCTTTTTCGTTGTAGGTTTCCATAAAATAGCCACGGGCATCACCGTGAACAGCAGGCTCAATAACACAAAGTCCTTCAATGCCGCCTACATTTTTCTCAACTTTAATCTGTCCCATTTCTTCTATCTCCTCTATTACTGCTCGATCTCTTTCAGGTAACGGCTCAGTGCATCCTGCCAAGTCGGAAGCGGAGTAAAGCCAGCTTCCACCAGCTTGCTCTTATCTAAACGACTGTTGAACGGACGAGCTGCCTTGCTCAGACCATACTCTGCCGTGGTCACCGGCAGGACTTCCGTCTTATATCCAGCCTGACGATAAATTTCCTTTGTGAAATCATACCAACTGATATAGCCACCCTCATTAGTTGCATGGTAATAGCCGTACTTCTCAGTCTCATTCATATCGACGAGCAGTCGAGCTAAATCATATGTATAGGTCGGTGTGCCAATCTGGTCATTAACCACACGAACAATATCGTGGGTCTTGCCGACATTCAGCATGGTCTTGATAAAGTTCTTACCATTCAAGCCAAACACCCATGCAATGCGGACAATGAAATACTTGTCCAGCGTCTGGCTGACTGCCAGTTCACCTTCCAACTTCGTCTGGCCATACACATTCAGTGGCTTGTAATCCTTGCAGTCCGGCTGCCAGGGCTCAGTGCCCTGACCGTCAAACACATAATCCGTGCTGATATAGGTCATCTTGCAGTCCAATTTCTTGCAGATATTTGCAATGTTCTGAGTGCCACCTGCATTGATAGCACGGACTTTCGCCACTTTATCGTCGTCCTCTGCCATATCCACAGCAGTCCATGCTGCACAATGGATCACGGCATCCGGATTTACTTCTGTAATAACTTTTTCAACGGCATCTTTATCAGTAATGTCCAGTGCTACATACGGTGCTTTTGTTACCGCAGAACCGTCTGACACGCCGCTGTAGTTTTCCTGAATATCAGAACCCACACCTTCGTGACCGCGCTTTAGCAGCTCATTCATCACATCATGTCCCAGCTGACCGCCAACGCCTGTTACAAAAAACTTCATGTTCTTTCCTCCTGTTAGCGGTTGCTGTACATTTTCTCGTAGTAGTTCTGGTATTCACCGCTGATAATGGTCTCCCACCACTCACGGTTATCGAGATACCACTGAATAGTCTTCTTGATGCCATCCTCAAACTTGGTCTCCGGCAGCCACCCCAGCTCGTTGTGGATCTTAGTCGGGTCGATTGCGTAACGCATATCGTGACCCTTACGGTCGCCAACATGGGTAATCAGGCTCTCCGGTTTGCCCAGCTCCTTGCAGATGTTCTTCACAATCTCAATATTCTGCTTCTCATTGTGACCACCGACGTTGTAAAATTCACCAATGCGGCCCTTGTGGATAATCAGGTCGATAGCTTTGCAGTGGTCTTCCACATACAACCAATCGCGGACATTCAGACCCTCACCATAAACAGGCAGCGGCTTGTCAGCCAGTGCATTGGCAATCATCAGCGGAATCAGCTTCTCCGGGAAGTGATACGGACCATAGTTGTTGGAGCAACGGGAGATAGTCACCGGCAGACCATAGGTGCGGTGGTAAGCCAGAACCAGCAGGTCAGCGGCAGCTTTGGAGCTGCTATATGGAGAGCTGGTATGGATCGGAGTCTCCTCAGTGAAGAACAGGTCAGGACGATCCAGCGGAAGATCACCATAAACCTCATCGGTAGAAACCTGATGATAACGCTGGATACCATGCTTGCGGCAAGCGTCCATCAGCACACTGGTACCAATGATATTGGTCTGGAGGAAGATGCCTGGATCTTCGATGGAGCGGTCAACGTGGGACTCTGCCGCAAAGTTGACCACGATGTCCGGATGCTCTTCTTCAAACAGCTTATCCACAGCTTCGCGGTCGCAGATGTCGGCCTTCACAAAGCGGAAATTCGGGTTGTCCATAACAGGTGCCAGCGTGGACAAATTGCCTGCGTAGGTCAGCTTGTCCAGGCAGATGATCCGGTAATCCGGATACTTTTTCAGCATGTGGAACACATAATTACTACCAATAAAACCAGCACCGCCGGTAACAATAATATTCATGATCTATTCTCCTCTACACTTATCTATGTATTTTTTACTCGTTTTCTAATTAATACAGATGCTCCTGATACTTGCCGTCCATGACATCCTTCAAGTACTGACCATACTGGTTCTTCTTCATGACCTCATAGACTTCCATCAGCTCATCCTTGCTGATCCAGCCATTCAAGTATGCGATTTCCTCCAGGCAGGCAATCTTACGATGCTGATGCTGCTCCACAGTCTTTACGAAATTGGTGGCATCCACCAAGCTCTCATGTGTACCTGTATCCAGCCAAGTAAAACCCTGACCCAACAGTTCTACATTCAGGGAGCCATCCTCAAGATAAATGCGGTTCAGGTCAGTGATTTCCAGTTCACCACGTGCAGACGGTTTCAGGTTCTTCGCAAATTCAACCACACGGTTATCATAGAAATACAGGCCAGTCACACAGTAGTTGCTCTTCGGATGTTCTGGCTTCTCCTCGATAGAAATGGCCTTACCGGTCTTATCAAACTCAACAATGCCGAAACGCTCCGGATCGTCTACATAGTATCCAAACACGGTTGCACCCTTGCCGCTCTCAGCGTTTTCCACTGCGGCAGTTAATCTTTTCTTTAATCCGTGGCCCGCAAAGATGTTGTCGCCCAGCACCATAGCCACAGAGTCAATACCAATAAAGTCGGCACCAATGATAAAGGCCTGTGCCAGTCCATCCGGAGAAGGCTGAACAGCATAGGTCAAGTTCACACCAAACTGGTGTCCATCCCCCAGCAGGTTCTCAAAGCGAGGCGTATCCTGCGGTGTGGAAATAATCAAAATGTCACGGATGCCAGCGTTCATCAGAACGGACATCGGGTAATAAATCATCGGTTTATCAAAAATAGGTAAGAGTTGTTTGCTCGTAACTTTCGTTAATGGATACAGACGAGTACCCGATCCACCTGCTAAAATAATTCCTTTCATAACATCTATTCCTCCATCTCTGAATCTAAAAATTTCTATGTGTACATCCTCATCGGATGGTATTTCTCTTTTTTGTCGCTCACACTCGGCTAAGTGTTTTCTTATGCTGTCGTATCCAATTACCCCAGCAATCAATATTTCCCTTGTTTTCTACTTCATAAAACATCCGTTGAGTACACTCGTTTCTATTTCTCTATAGCCGAAGTGTTGATTTATACAGTCGAACCCCGTATACCCTGCAATGACGTTTTTTCTAAGTGTTGGATTGTTGAATCGAACCCTGTCGGTACACGGGTTTTGTTAAAACTGTACATATCAACCTGCCCAATTCTTGCCATTCATTGTTCACCATGAATAAATCATTCACTCTCGCCGCGCAAAACATGTACTTATCATCACCATTCATGCTCTACTCAACAGCTGTTTTATGAAGTAGAAACCATCTGTTTTTCTCAAATTTTCATGACTCAACAAACCGTTATGATGTTGGTGTCATTAACGGGTCAGATAGTGTACTCAACAGCAGTTTCAGACGTTAATGATAAACTCATGGATTTTTGTTGTTTT
>JAAYNO010000036.1 GCA_012520855.1 Clostridiaceae bacterium
CCCATGGTATGAAATCTTCTTTTTTCCGAATCGGGGATCAAGCCCTTGAGATTTTTCAACGCACAGGTGATTCCGGTCTGGCAATGACCTTTTATAAGCGGCACATTGATCAGGTAATCAATATCAAATACGGTTTTGCAAATCTTTAATTCCATTCCTTTATAGGATTGTGTAATATGGGAGTCATCTTTTAAATCAGTAAGTGGAATATTATATTTCCTTGAAATATCCTCGTACCCGCAAACCTTGAATGCCCGTTTGGTGCTGTCCCCCACCCAGGCGCCTTCAATAATCCGGATGTTTTTATACCCATTTTCTAAAAGATATATGATAATGCCCTCAACGATTTCAGGGTGGGTCGTTGCTCCCTGACTTGCCGGTGATGCGCACACAAGGTTGGGCTTGATGCCAATAGAAATATTCCTGTTTTTGTTTTTTAGAGGATTTACCCTGTTTAATAAATCCAGCGTCATCTGCAAAGGATCTTGGCCGTTAGCAATGTATAATTTGTCCATAATTCTCACTTTCCCATGTAGTATATTATATTATAGCCTTTTCTATCGATTTTGAACATAGCTTCGCAAGCGGTGAACCTATGGCTTTATATTTTTGATCCGGGCAACAAGAATAAGCCTGTAACCTCTCTACCTTCTGAGGGTGCCTTTTATGGATTTTTAGACTTGTTAATGAGTTATATACGATTCTCATTTAATGTCTGTTTTAAAAGTTTATAAACTTGCATATATCGATCACGAAAAAAGCTATCTTTTAATATAACAAAATTAAATTCACGCTGTTCGGAAAAACCGGGAATATTAATAATCGAAAGGCTTTCATTTTCTATTTCGCTTTTCGCTGCCACCTCAAACAGGAAAGTTATGCCTAGGCCATTCGAAACCATTTTCTTTATGGCTGCCATATTTCCTATTTCAATAATTTTTCCAAACGCGTGGAGCGAATAATTGTTTTTCTGTAGTATGTTTTCAAAGATTTCCCGTGTGCCTGATCCTCGTTCCCGTAAAATCAGGCGACTTCCTGTGATCTCCTGAAAACTCACTTCCTTATTTGCAAATTCTGATTGAGGCGAGCACACAGGAATAAACTTTTCAAGGCTAAAAAGTACGGCTTCATAATCTGATTTATCAATCTGCCCTTCCACAACAATAAAGTTTTTTATCAATTTCATTCAATTTAATCACCCCTTTTTTTACAATATATGCTGTTTCTTTAGCGGGAGTGATTTAGAATGCAGACCACTATGTAAGATGAGAAAAACCAAAAAGAAAACCCAACGTGTTATCGTTGGGTTTTCTTTTTGGTGGGAGAAGGTGGATTTGAACCACCGAAGTCACTGACAACAGATTTACAGTCTGCCCCCTTTGGCCACTCGGGAATTCTCCCATATCCTTATGTTTGGCTCTTTTTGAACCGCATTTAATATATTACATGAGGTTCGCTCCACTTGTCAACCCTTTTTTCTAAGAAACTAAAGACAGGCTTTAAAACAACAAATGAATGGAGCAGTATTACTGCTCCAGATTCGTGCTTACCACTCGTTTAAACATAGCCCAGTTGTAAATCTTTTTGTTTTCAAGTCCAAATACACCGTCATTCATCAACAGCGGAACAAACATCCTTCGCTCTCCCATTTCGACAATCGCTATAAAATCGGTCCCGTAATTTATATCAATAATTACTAGACCAGAATCATCGATATCTCCTAAACTGTTAAGAGTATCGCTTAAAAGCCCCTTAAGTTCAGCACTGATATTATCACCAACTGAAACCTCTGATACAATATACTTTTTTCTGTTTATGGTATAGATGATATCCAGGCTTGATACTGCCTCAGGATTCCCCGGATCGTAGGCACATACAGTTAAAATCTTTTCTATATCACCGTTTTCATTTATCAATGGCAAAGCCCAGTATCCATCGTCACTTAATATCTCATTGAAGTCATTTGCATCAATAAGCATTTTAGCGCTAACGCCTTCTTTTATAAGACAGGTGATGCGCAATATGGTACCTTCCTTCAGCATCAGCTCTGTTTCGTTTGCTTGATTGTATAGATTGACTATTTCTATAAAGGGCTGCTCTAATTCAGTTAGCGAAGTCTCCCTGATACCAGGCTCACGTTTAGCAGAAGAATGGAGTTCTGAAATTTCTGTGCTTTCAGTTGTTTCAGCCGATTTGGTATATCCTATAATCAAGCCTTCTTCTGCAGGCTTAACTTCTTCGTCGCTTTCGCCGATACCCCTTTCATCAGACCCAGCTCCGCCGTCAATATCTTTCTGATCCGGTCCAACTCCATCGTCGATATCTTCTTTAAACAACTCAACTCTATCGTCAATGGCTTCTTGAGGTTCAGCAGGCCTGGCTTCTTCAGGGCTTGGAACAGGTGCTTCCATCAGTTTGCTTTCATTGACCATACCGCCTAAGCTCATAGTATCACTTGACGAGGCTTGAGGAGCCATATCCGGGGAACTGCTGCCTTTCATGCCAAGCTTGTTTGTATTAAATAAAAGAACCAAAACAAGGGCTCCTGCCGCTAAAGGCGTACCCAACCTGAAAATCCAGGGTATAAACAATTTTGATTTCTTTTCCTGCTTCCCTTTCTCAATTTCATCCCGACATTTGAGTAATGTTTTATTAACAAGACAATCCGAGGCATTTATGCTCGATAGCCCTGACTTTAAAGCATCTTTTATCATGTCATCATTGACTGCACTATTATTTATCTGTTTTCCATTCAATGATTCAGCCATGAGCCTCACCTCCAATCATATCGTGAAGCAGCGCTCTGGCTTTGAAGAGTCTGCTTTTCACGGTTCCCCCCGGTATCCTTAAGATATCGGATATATCTTTAATTCCCATCTCCTGATAATAATAAAGATGGATGATTTCCCTGTATTTATCGGGAAGCTTTAGAATGGCATTTATGAGCGCTTGTCTTTCGCTTCTCTTTTCTATAATGTCCTCTGTATCATTATCAGAAGAATAAGTCAAAAAATCGTCGGTAACAATAACACGCCTTTTCCACGCACTGCGCATATAGTCTCTGCAAACATTGACAGCAATACTTATGATCCAGGTTTTTTCGCTGCTCTCCCTTCTATAACTTGAATATGAGCGGACAACCCTGAGAAAAGTCTCCTGGTAAACATCTTCTGCCAATTCTTTAGATTTTAAAATCACTGTAGCAATTCTAAGCACGTCATTGCCATATTCCTCAACTAGTCTGGTTATCTCATTTGTCATTTCCGAAGGAGTCAAAAAAACTTCCTCCCTCCTTCACTAAATTTGACGAAGCATATTCATTTCGGTTCATCACAAAAATATATAATCCCAGTACAAAAAGTCGAATAATGACTTTTTACACTAGAATCAATTATACTTTAATAGTGGTTTCTTTTAAAGTGTTATTATCAGCAGGATGTTTTTAAGCGTTTTATTCCAGTTGCACATTGCACCACCTGCTTTTTAGGCTGTAATATCTAAAAAAATTGTGTATAATAGCATTGGTGAAATTTTCATACGTAAGCATGCTGAAAAACTTGCAGCCTTATAAAAAGATAATGAACAAGATCAACAGTCGGTATGAACTATTTCGTCAAGAAAAAACCGGAAGGATAGATTTTTATGCAACGTCAGGTAAGAACACGTTTTGCGCCAAGCCCAACCGGATATATGCATGTTGGGAATCTAAGAACAGCCCTTTATGAGTATCTGGTAGCAAAATCTCACGATGGTAAATTTATTCTGCGAATTGAAGATACCGATCAGGAGCGGTTGGTCGAAGGCGCTGTAGATGTGATCTATAACACCCTTAAGCTTTGCGGAATGCAGCATGATGAAGGTCCCGACATTGGAGGACCTTATGCTCCGTATGTACAAAGCGAGAGGAAAAACTTATACAAACCCTTTGCTGAGGAATTGGTGAAAAAGGGCCATGCCTATTATTGCTTCTGCACCAGGGAAAGACTTGATGCTTTGCGGACCGAGGCTGAGGCTAAGAATCAAACCTTTATGTACGACCGTCACTGCTTGAAGCTTTCCAGGGCTGAAATTGATGAAAAGCTTAAGAGCGGCGTGCCTTATGTTATTCGTCAGAAAATGCCGCGGGAAGGCTCCACCACATTCGAAGATGCCGTATATGGATCTATCGCCGTTGAAAACAATATGCTGGAGGATCAAATCCTTTTAAAAAGCGACGGTCTTCCAACATATAATTTCGCAAATGTCATAGACGATCATCTGATGGATATCACCCATGTTGTCAGAGGAAGCGAGTACTTGTCATCCACCCCTAAATATAATCTGCTTTATGAAGCGTTTGGCTGGGAGATACCGGTATATATCCACCTTCCTCTTATAGTCAAGCCTGACGGATCAAAAATTTCAAAGCGAAAAGGCGATGCGACCTTCGAAGATCTATTGAAAATGGGGTATCTTGTTGAAGCAGTAATCAATTTCATCGCTCTTTTGGGCTGGTCACCGGATTCCAATCAGGAGATCTTTTCTCTTGCAGAGCTTGAAAAAGCTTTTAATATCAAGAATATAAGCAAGTCCCCTTCATCCTTTGACATGGATAAGCTGAAGTGGTTCAATGCCCAGCATATCAGGGCCATGAGTCCGGAAAGATTTCACGATTTGGCTCTGCCCTACCTGACAGAATCGATAACAAATAAAGACATTGATTTAAGAAAGGTAAGCAGAATACTGCAAGCCAGGACAGAGGTCTTGACCGATATTCCTTCAAAGGTCGGGTTCTTTGATGAGCTATGCGATTATGATTTGAACATTTATGTCCATAAAAAGATGAAAACCACCTTTGAGAACTCATTATCAAGCTTAAAAGAGGCTTTGCCTGTCCTTGATGCCATTGATGACTGGAATGAAACAGCCATTCATGACAGCCTTATGAGCCTGATTGAGCGTCTTGGTATTAAAAACGGACAAATGCTGTGGCCTGTCCGTACAGCCATCACAGGCTGGGAAGTAACACCCGGAGGAGCTTTAGAAATCGCCGATATTCTTGGGAAGACTGAAACAATTAGACGTATAAAAATAGGTATAGAACGGTTGGAAAACGCTTTGTCAGCCAGCAGATAAGATCCTTCGCTATAATAACATGTATTGCATGTTCTTTACTCAGGAATACATTAATGACAAATGGGGACACACCGCTGCTTCACGGGTTCAGCTTGCCGCGGGATGTCCCCGTTATTTGTGTCATTCTGAAGGAGCGCAATGCGCTCCCCCATGTCTCATTCGTCCTGCTTTGCATGGACTACCAGCCTGTGGGATCCTACTCCCGGAGGATGGCAGGTAAAAACAGTCAGGATTTTATCTTTGTCATTTCTGTTTAGAATAGAAAAATCATCAGGTTCAATAATATGGGATTTGTAAATTGTGTAGTTCAAGGTTTTTGTTTTTGTCTGCACCGTTATTTTATCGCCGATCTCAAGCTCATTGAGACGATTCAGATACTTACCGAAGGTATAGCTTCTGTGTCCGGCTAAAACACAGTTGCCTATTTCATCAAAATTATCGGTATAAGTGAGTCTGCCTACGGCAACAGATAAAGTGGCATCATCCGTTCCGTCCATAATAAGCATCTTAACATCTATTTTGGGGATTATTAGGACTCCGGTTGTTCGCTTTTGCATTTCTTCTTTAGTCATTTTAAGCTTTTTGGTCGGCTGAGGCGAAGAAGGCGTTTCAGATGCCGTTTCTGAATGAGCAGGTGTTTCCGTCTGTGCCGGGGTTTCATCTGGATCATCGTATGAAGGCTCTGTTACAAGGTTTTCTGCAGAAGGGATATAGAATTGTTCTACATCTTCTATCTCCATTGATTCCAGCTCACTGACGACGAATTCAGACTGCCTTAGAAATTCCTCAATAACGTCATCATTCCGCTTAGTATTGTAATAGGTTTTGATTAATGGTATCAAAACCAGAAGCAATCCGGCTGTAAACAAAAAAATCGAGAGAACACCTCTGATATTGATTTTTCTTTTTTTTCTTTCTGACATAATAGCTTCTTCCCCTTAGCTTTCTTTTTTATTCTTTTTATTTCTGCGTTTTTCCAGCCAGTCCTTAATTTTTGCTTCATATCCGTTTCCTGTCGGTTCGTAATAATATGTCCCTCTCATTTCTTCAGGCATATATTCCATATCATCAACAATATTGCCGGGAAAATCATGAGCATATTTATAGCCCACACCATATCCCAGACTTTTCATTCCCTTTGCTGCAGCATTTCTCAGATGCATAGGAGCTTCCCCGGTATTTTTATGTTCCACGTCATATAAAGCTTTTTCCAGAGCCATATATGCAGAGTTGGATTTAGGGCTCGTGGCAACCATTACCGCGGCATGGCCCAGAATTATTCTGGCCTCGGGCATTCCTATCATATGAACTGCCTGTGCAGCGGCAACTGCTGCCAAAAGTGCGTTCGGATTAGCCATACCCACATCCTCCGACGCACAAATCATGATCCTGCGGGCTAAAAATACGGGATCCTCACCGGCATATAAGGCTTTTGCCAGGTAAAGAAGCGTTGCATCAGGGTCACTTCCCCGCATTGACTTGATAAATGCACTTATATTGTCGTAATGTTGTTCTGACGACTTATCGAATCTTACAGGTCTTTTTTGTATGCAATCTACTATCACTTCAGGAGAAATTTTATAAAATCCTTCCTCGTTCACATCTGTTGTAAGAACGGCCAACTCCAATGCGTTCAATGCTATGCGGGCATCTCCCCCGGACATTTCGGCAAGCAGTGATACGGCTTTATCACTGATATCTATATTAAGATTGCCAAGACCTCGCTCTTTATCTTCTACCGCCATTTTCACTATTTTTTCGATATGCTCATTCTTGAGAGGTTCCAGCATAAATACCGTAGATCGTGAAATAAGAGCTTTATTGACTTCAAAGAATGGATTTTCAGTTGTTGCACCGATCAGAACAACAGTGCCATCCTCCACATGAGGCAGGAGAGCATCCTGCTGGGCTTTATTGAAACGATGTATTTCATCTATAAACAATACTGATCTGCCGTTAGGATTCATAAAGGTATTTTGAGTTTCCTCAACGATCTGTTTAATATCCTTAACTCCTGCTGTTACGGCATTCAGCCTGTAAAAAGCAGCTTTTGTAGTATTGGCAATAATCCTGGCAATGGAAGTTTTACCTGTACCGGGAGGTCCGAATAAGATTATAGATGATATTTTATCGGCTTTGATCATTCTGTTTAACAGCTTTCCTTTGCCGATAATATGTTCTTGCCCGACAAAATCATCAAGATTCCGGGGTGACATCCGATATGCCAGCGGTTCCTTTTTCGACATTTTCACTACCAGCCTTTTTTCTTCTCTTTCGCTTTGGCAGCAAGCCGTAAGCATCTAAAACCTTTTCATGGTTTTCCTCGTCATACTTCTCAAACATATCAGGCCTCTTAGCCTTTGTCCTCTCCAGCATTTTCTGAAAACGCCACTTTTCTATATTAGCGTGATGACCGGATAGCAAAACTTCCGGTACTTTTCTTCCTCTGAATTCAGGCGGCCTGGTATATTGCGGGAACTCCAGAAGTCCGTTATAGTGGGATTCATTTGAAAAAGAGTCCTCTGAGCTTAAAACCCCGTCCACAAGGCGGCTTACACAGTCGATCAGCACCATCGCAGCAAGCTCACCGCCTGTCAATACGTAATCTCCTATTGAGATCTCCTCATCGACTATCTCCTCAATTATTCTTTCGTCAATACCTTCATAATGGCCGCATAGAATTATCAAATGCTCTTCGCTTTTAAATCTGCGGGCTGTTTCCTGAGTAAGCAGGGTCCCCTGCGGGCTCATATAGATTGTTCTTGGTTTACTGGAGCATTGTTTTACAATATGTTCCCAGGCATCGTAAATAGGCTGGGGAGTCATTACCATTCCGGCTCCTCCGCCATAAGGGTAATCATCAGCCTTCTTATGCTTGTCCAAAGAAAAATCACGTATATTTAATGTGTTTACTGTTATTATTCCTTTTTCCCTTGCTCTTCCTATTATACTCACATTTAAAAACGCATCGATACTTTCAGGAAAAAGGGTCAATACGTCAAATCTCATCAAGCAAACCCTCCGGGATTTTTACCTGCATACGCCTGCCTTCCAGATCCACATTTTCGACAACAGATTTTATTGCGGGAAGAAGAATTTCCTTGTTGTTATTGTCAGTTATTATATAAACATCATTACTGCCTGTTTCTAATACATCGGTGAGGATCCCCAAAAGAGTATCTCCTTCGTAAACCTCCATCCCAATTATATCGCAGATATAGAATTCATCCTCATCGAGTGGTTTTGCGTGCTTACGATGGACTAATAGCTCATGGCCCTTGAATTTTTCTGCATCATTCATGTTTTCAACACCTTTTAGTGTTATCAACACAAAATTCTTATGAATGCGGCAGTTTTTAACCCTGTATTCCTTGTAATTGCCTTCATGATTTACCGTTACGAAGAGCAGGTATTCAAAACGCGATAAATCTGAGGTCATGGGTATGACCTTAAGCTCTCCCTTTACGCCATGAGTATTGACTACCTTACCGACTGCCAGATATTCGTCCATATAATTACCTCGTTGTTTAAAACTATTGTTTATATAAGATCCTCTGCTTCGCTCAGGATAACATAAGTAAATGCTTCGAAGCAATTTCCCTGTCATTCTGAGGGAGTATAGCGACCGAAGAATCTTATTAGCTGATTATGC
>JAAYNO010000234.1 GCA_012520855.1 Clostridiaceae bacterium
AGTTTTCGGAGATATAGGCTGCTATACCTTAGGAGCGCTTGCACCACTTGAATCTATGAATACCTGTGTTTGCATGGGAGCCAGCGTGGGAGTGGCGCACGGTATGGAAAAAGCTCTGGGTAAGGAGAAGAGCAGGAAGTCCGTGGCGGTGATCGGCGACTCTACTTTTATCCATTCGGGTATAACCGGCCTGATCGATATGGTTTACAACAAAGGTACCGGAACGGTCATTATACTGGATAATTCCATAACAGGCATGACAGGACATCAGCATAATCCTGCCACCGGCTTTACCATAAAGGGAGAACCGACAAAACAGGTCGATCTGCTGAAGCTGTGCCAGGCTATTGGAATAGATCGTGTCAGAGTTTGTGACCCATTTGATTTGGCTGGCTTTGAAAAAGCTGTCAGGGAAGAAATCGAGGCAGATGAACCTTCGGTCATTATTGCTCAGAGACCCTGCGCGCTTTTGAAAAATGTTAAATTCGGACCAATTCTGTCCATAGACCAGGATAAGTGCACTAAATGCCGTATGTGCATGAGGTTGGGCTGCCCTGCTATTGTTGACAGAGGAGACCATATTGAGATCAATCCGACTCAGTGTGTCGGCTGTGATCTATGTACCAAAGTATGTAGATTTGGCGCTATCGGGAAAGCAGGTGGCAAGGATGAATAATACAAGCATTATGATAGTTGGTGTAGGGGGACAGGGAACACTGCTCACAAGCCGTATTCTTGGTGATGTTGCACTTAATACAGGCCTTGATGTGAAGGTTTCAGAAGTTCATGGAATGTCCCAGAGGGGAGGAAGCGTAGTAACCTATGTAAAAATGGGAGATAAGGTGTATTCCCCTGTTATAGAAAAAAATGAAGCCGATATAATCCTTTGCTTTGAAAAGCTGGAGGCATTAAGGTGGATCGATTACGCAAAGAAGGACGCAGCTATTATAATAAACAACCAGCAAATCGATCCGATGCCGGTTATTATCGGGAGGGCAAAATACCCTGGATCCATAATAGAAAAAATCAAGGCAGATTATACGAATGTAATTGATGTACCGGCTCTTGACATTGCAAAGGAATGCGGCAACATTAAGGCTGTTAATGTAGTTATGATCGGTGTCATGGCAAGGCATTCAAAAATACCTAAAGAAGTGTGGATCAATGCTATAGAAAAAACGGTAAAGCCTCAATTCAAAGAAATCAATGTAAAAGCCTTTCATGCAGGCTATGATTACGCTGGAGACTTATCAAGCAAAAAGGATTAATTTTGGAGGTCATGACATTATGAATAACAAGCGGGGATTTAATATTGCCGGATTTATTGCACTGGTATTAGCTTTTGTTTTTTCATCTGTTAAAACCGGTCCGATATATTCACATGCACTGGTCAATAACGGAATAACTTTTGAAAGCCAGGCTTCCGGCGATATTGGTGATGCTGGTGAACCCGCTGTAGACGTTGTTGAGCGCTTTTCAATCACAGAAGTATCCAATTCGGAACTTAAGCTTATCGAAAAAACTGAAAGATATAATGAGCAGGCGATCCATCAAAAAGAAACATATGCTGTAAGAGTCAACGGAAAAATCACCGGCTATTTGTTTTATGATACATATAGTTTATACAACGGTGATTTGTATTATTATCTTAAATATGAACCTGCTGGTTTAAAATCCGGGCCGATCGATATAATGCTTCCTTATAAGTTTGATACATACGACATCAGGACCATTGAGTACCCTGAGGAGCTGGATCAAACCAAATCGGTGATCAAGGTCTATAATGGCATAAAATCGGACGATAAGCTCTTATCCGATTTAGATCCCGGTTCAGTATATGTGGATTCTGATTCACTTAACGGTTTTTTCAGTTATAGCAGCATATACGAAAAGGATGTTTATAATATCAGAAGGGAAATATATGAAAAAGCTGAAAATATTCAAATATCAAGCGATGGTATCAAGATTACTTTGCCGGCAGCCAATAATTCATTTTCCGAACAATGGGGGCTTATTTCCAGAGAAAAGCTTGTAGACTGGGAAGATAAGGCCGCTGTTGATGCAGTAAAGGTAGGGGATTTGAGCAGGGTAAGAAAATGGGGCGGTGATGGCCAGTATTACTTTATGCCTTACGGATATGCGCCTCACAGCTCGAACGGTTTTTACCGGAACAGTGCCAATCATATTGGAAACAGATACATTAATACTGCAGGACGCTTTTTTGACGACTATGCTTATATCACTATAGACACACTGACCAGAACCCAGAATTCGGATGGATTTTGGGGAACCGACCCAATGGTTGTGGGACTGTACGAAAACTATAAAGTAGGTGCGGGTTTTTTTGATACAAGATGGGACACCGAA
>JAAYNO010000235.1 GCA_012520855.1 Clostridiaceae bacterium
CTCCTATGCGGTACAGTTTTTCGAACCTGTCAAACAATTTGCCAGAGTTTTTACAGAGCTTCAGTATACTCAGGCTTCTGCCGAGAGAGTAGTAACCTTGCTGGATACAAAAAACGATATTATCGACAGTCAGGAGGTTATAGAGCGTTTTGGCAGCATGTTCGATTCCAATAGGGAAGAATGGCCTGCTTTTATTGGGAATATCGAGTTCAGGAATGTTACCTTCCGTTATAAAGAAGGTGGAAATATACTTGAAAATTTTAATCTCAGCATAAAAGCCGGTGAGACTATTGCACTGGTAGGCGAAACAGGATCGGGGAAAACAACGATCGTCAACCTGGCTTGCCGTTTTTACGAGCCAACTGAAGGAAGCATATTGATCGATGGTGTTGATTACAGGGAAAGGCCCCTGCTTTGGGTGTATTCCAACATAGGATATGTTCTGCAGGAGCCCCATCTCTTTAGCGGAACTGTCAGGGAGAATATTGCATACGGCAGGCAGAGTGCAACACTGGAGGATATAATTGAAGCTGCAAAGATCGTTAATGCTCACGATTTCATCATCAAGCTTGAGAATGGTTATGACACTGAGGTGGGAGAAAGGGGAAGCCGTCTTTCTACCGGTCAGAAGCAGTTGATTTCATTCGCCCGTGCAATATTATCGGATCCGGGCATGTTTGTACTGGATGAGGCGACTTCATCTGTAGATACCGAGACCGAGCATTTGATCCAGGATGCTCTGAATAAGGCTCTGGCGGGCAGAACCAGTTTTATTATAGCTCACAGGCTCTCCACCATAAGATCTGCCGACAGGATCCTGGTTATTGACAAGGGTAAAATCATTGAAGAAGGAAACCATAAACAACTGATCAGAAAGAGGGGCTATTACTACAGACTTTATACAAACCAGTTGATTGAAGAACAGGGCAAGATTGCATTTGAAGCCTGATCGCAAAAATCATTCGGATTATAATGGGTATAATACTAGCTGCGGGGCAGGATCTTCTGTTTATTTTGCAGAAGGTCATGCTCCGCTGCATTATATGCTTTTTCAAAATCATTTTCAACATTGGTCCGGGCGTATCCCCAACTGAAGCTGATAGTATAAGGTTTTTTCAAATAGCTGTTCAGCTCGTCCAGAGCTTTGATAAAACGCTTGGTAATGATTCCGGTGGGATCTTTATGGATGTTTTTTACCAACAGTACATAGCGCTCGCAGTATTGGTGGGACAAAAAGTCATCATCTCTTATAGAATTGCTTAGGATGTTTGAAACGCAGGAAATCACAAACTCTCCTTCGCTGAAGCCATAGCGTGAATTGATTTCATTAAAATTATCAATTTCTACGATGATCAACACATATTCACCTTTGGCGCCCATGCGGCTCTGAAGCATATTTGCCGCCAGATGACGTATGTTAATGAGTTTGTCAAGATTCTCCTTGACAGTGAGCTCATTCAAGCGCTTGTTGGATATCATTAAGCTTTCGTGGGCATCAGCAATTTCTTTTTCCAGCCTTTTCTGCTTACTTTTAGTATAAAGATAAGCAAAGTGCTGGCTCAACTCGGAAGCTAAATCATCAATAAATGATGCCATGGAATCGGATATGGAAACGAACAAAAAGCCGTATTGCATATTATTCATAGATAATGGCTTAATAACCATTGGCTCTTTGATATCATACAAAATATGCCTGGGAAGTATTTCAGCCAAGGAAAAAGGCTTGGGGTATG
This sequence comes from Clostridiaceae bacterium, assembly GCA_012520855.1. Classification (GTDB taxonomy): domain Bacteria; phylum Bacillota; class Clostridia; order DSM-8532; family DSM-8532; genus DTU059. The sequence continues at coordinate 1,734 of JAAYNO010000235.1, forward strand.
AAACGGTACTTCCTTTTGCATAGCCGAAGAATAATGTTCCTTTTGGGGTCTCCTGCCCGGCATATTTGGCAGGATCGCTGTTTTGAACCACATAGCATTGAGCTATATTATTATCTTCAAGATACCCGGTAAGCCTGGATATCACATCTTCATTGTCCGAACCTGCAATTCTTCCTCTTATGCCGTTGAATCTTGTCCAAGGATAGAAAACACTATCACCCGGTTTTATTTTTATATCACAGCCGCAGCTCTGCCCTGTGACAAGCTCCGGTGGACAAGAAAAAACAAGGTCGTTATTACGTCTGAAAATCTGTTCAAACAAAACAGCGGCAGCTTTTTCGAATAATTGGTCAAGGTGTCTGTCAACTGTTGTTAAGGTCTTATTGTAATTTGCCAGATCCGAATTATTATAGCCCGATACGGCCACATCCCCGGGTATGTTGATATCATTATCTTTGAAATATTTTATAACCGATATGGCAAGCTCATCGTCAGAGCATATCACAGCCTCGACAGAGCCGTTTTTAACATAGGGCACAAGCTTTCTTGCACAGTTGTATCCCGGCATATACCCGTCGGTTCCCTCAAGTATAAAATGCTGCGGTATATCAAGACCATGTTTTTCGGCAGCCTCAGAAAAAGCATTAAACTTTGACAGAGAATCAGGATCTGACAAAGGACCTGAAACAAATGCAAATTTATTGATTTTATGTGAAATAAAATGTGAAATAATAATGTTGAAGCCTTCCTTATAGTCAAAAACGAGAGACGGTATGCCGTCCATCTTGTCTCCTGCTGAAACTGCCGGTATTCCTGCATTCTTGATCATAGTTCTGAACGATTCCCTGGTATTTTTGCAGGATACTGTGCTTGTGACTATTATTATGCCGTCAAGGCATTCACTCTCTAATATTTTAAATACCAGGTTTTCGGATATTTCAGCAGAATTATTGCGATCAATATCACAGCACTCTATAACTATTAATTGCGCATTACGGGAAGAAATCTCTTTGGAGGCATATTTGACGATACTATTACAAAAATCATTATCTAATATCCCTAAAATCAGGCCGATTTTCATAAAAACACTTCCATTAAACTATTGATCTATCTTGCAGACTATAGTTGCACACTCCCCATTTAGAAATATAGTTATCTCTCGGATATTATAGCATTTCATTACAAAATTTAAAAGTAAAAATACAAAATGTAACAATATAATATATGTTCGAGTTTTAATCCTAAGCAATTTTTACAGTTGACGTTACCTTTAATAATGTCTATAATTGATATGGTTAAATGAATTGAATTCTCTATTAGGTGAGGCTCCTATACAGACAAACGCTGCTGCCCGGAAACGTCGAGAGACGCCAATGGGTGAACAGACATTGCCGAATTAAGGTTTTGTTTAATGTAGCTGGTGAAAACCTAAGCTGTATAGTGCCAAAACTCAATGACGGGGGAATGATTATTATGAAAGTAATGATACATGTCCGCTCCGGCGGGCATTTTTTTGAATCTCTGAAAAGCTGGATTCATGCAAAATATCAATAGTGATCCGGTATTTTCATTGAAGGCTATTTTCAGGTGCAGCACCAGGTTGGATTCAGGCAGCTAAAAGAGATTTTAGTATCGATGCCGGTTTTACTGCTCTATTGAGCATATTTCAGGAGAGGTGATTATTATAGAAAGAAGGTGATTCCAATGATGGAGATCTATAAGACACGGACCGATGGGCAAGAGCTCGTTAGCCTTGATTTTATAGAAAAGGGCTGCTGGATAAATCTTGTGGCTCCCACAGAGGAAGAAATCGAATTTGTTGTAAAAAACGCTGAGATTGAACAAAATTTTATAAGCGATGCTCTTGATGAGGAGGAAAAACCTCGTATTGACGTCGACGAGGATCAGACCCTTATCATTGTTGACATACCTTATGTTTTTGAAGACGATAAGTCTATAAAGTTTGAAACCATGCCATTGGGACTTCTTTTGGTACGTGACGATTATATTATTACTATCAGCGGCAAGCAGTCATCTGTTCTTGAAAGATTCAGGAACGGGCAGATACGTGATTTTTATACTTATAAGAAAACGCGGTTTATTCTGCAGATTCTTTACTATGTATCAACAGATTATCTGAAATACCTGAAGCATATAGACAAAAAGAGTGAGCTCATTGAAAACTCACTTCATAAGTCAATGCGTAATAAAGAACTATACAAGCTGATGGATTTAAGCAAGAGCTTAGTATACTTCAACACCTCCCTGAAATCGAATGAGACCGTTTTGGAGAGATTGTTGAGAGGCAAATATATAAAAATGTACGAAGAAGATGCTGATATTCTTGAAGATACGATTATCGAGAACAAACAGGCTATTGAAATGGCAAGTATCTATAGCACCATTTTAAGCGGTATGATGGATGCATTCGCCTCAATAATCTCCAATAACCAGAACGCTGTTATGAAATTTTTGGCTTCCATAACTATTGTTATGTCTATCCCGAATATTATATACAGCTACTTTGGGCAGAATTTCAGGTTACCTAATCAGGGAGATCCATTAATGTGGCTGTATGTGTTTATTGGCTCGATCCTTCTGTCTCTGATCGTTTCGTATTTCCTTTATAAGAGGGATATGTTCTAGCGGCTCGCCGGTTTCCGATCCGGGCTTGCTATGAGCTTTTGCAAAAAATAAACTATTGATTTTTACAACTGTTTGTATTATCATATCATATGCATCTTATTTGCGGATGCGATTTATGCGCCCATAGCTCAACTGGATAGAGCGTCTGGCTACGGACCAGAAGGTTGTGGATTCGATCTCTGCTGGGCGCGCCATAAAG
>JAAYNO010000236.1 GCA_012520855.1 Clostridiaceae bacterium
CCATGTTGAGAGATTTGCTTTTTGAAAAAGCTGGGCTACCTTGGGTTGAACGGCTTATCATATACGATACTGATAACCTCGTTTCTCGAACTGCCGGAACTAACGGACTGTATTGGGATGAGTATAGAGTTTTTGAAGTGAACTACTCTGAAGAGCTTCGCTTCATTTTTGAACGGGATTGTCGTCAGACTAAAGAAAGCACCATTTTTATAGTACCCAGTCTGGATATCAAAATACCTTATGACATTTATAAACTATTCACAATTGTTACGCTGGGGCTTGACACAGTATTCCCAAGACTTGATACTTCTACCCTCCGTGCTTCTCGTAATATTGATTTTGATTACTTATCTGTAGCAACGAAGTATTTGAGTGGACGTCGTTTGACTGCAAAACAAACAAAAGCGTTTTTAACAGTTGATATGTTCAATCAGGATATAGTAAATGATTACTCTGCAGCTGCTACACGAGAGCTTATAATGCGTTTGGCCACATGTAAGACATACCGCGATTGGACGCCAATTATAAAATTGCTGTCTAAGCTTATGATACTAAGCGACAAAGGATTTGCGATTAAAGATATTCAAGAGACTTACAGTTCAGTTGATTCAACTTTCCGCAATTGGACTTCTGATCGATACCCGTCTCTCGCGACGATGGCAGATATTAGCCAGCCTGTAATGCTTCATCACGTTTTGGACTTTGCGCGTCGAAATAGTCAAAAGCCAGCAATCATTGTTATTGATGGTATGAGCTTTGTGGACTGGCAACTAATCCAAGAATCATTTGTAGATGCGCCTTGGAAATTGAATGTCAATGCAGTTTTTTCGTTTATCCCAACGATCACAAGCATTGCTCGACAGTCTCTGTTTTCAGGAGCAATACCGGTGCAGAATGCAAAAACATTTTCTTTGGCTGATGAAGAAAAACAGTGGCGACATTATTGGACGGAGAACGGCCTCCGAGACGATGAGATATATTTCGGAAAAACCGAAACACCCGAAATCCACGATAAAATCAAAGCAGCAGGAATTGTTGTGAATTTTATTGATGACCTGATGCATAGACAACTTCAAGGAACTCCAGGAATGGCAGTGGATATAGAAACATGGCTTAAAAACGGTACACTTCGAAGTATGATTGAAAATCTGTTGTCCGCTGGTTTTGATGTTTTTATCACTGCCGATCACGGACATACCGAAGCGGTTGGTAGTGGTCGATTCACAAAGCCGGGACTTTTGACCGAGGATGTCAGTCGCAGGGCCGTTATTTATAAAGATTTTGCCGGTGCTGAAGAACTTGATAAGTTCAAGGTTTGCGAGTATGCTGGCACTTATATGCCGAAAGATTATCGCTATTTTCTCTTTGCAAATGAAGAGTGTATTGGTGATCGTGACAAAAAATACATCACACACGGTAGTGATTCTATTGAGGAATTACTGATCCCGTTTGTTAGAATAGGAGTGGTTTAATAGTATGGCAAAAATTGTTGCCTTTTCATTACCAATTGATCTCAACCAGCTGAATGAGGTTTATGAATTATACATTGCTGGTGTATCCAGAGAAGATGCTCGCACAAGGCTTGATGAACAAATAAGTCAGCATCTATCAAGTAAGGATACAATTAGAAAAACCCGTACAATATTGCTAAATGTTTGGTACGATGGAGAATCCATTATTCATGACTCTGCTGTTGAAGCCGCTCGGTACTTAACTCGCTCTGAGCGCTTACCAGTACATTGGGCTATGATGATGATGCGGTTTCCCATTTTCAAAGATTTGTGCATTGTACTCGGCAACCTTTATGAGTTAAAGGACTGTGTATCGGCATCTCAAATAAAAAAAGAAGTGTTTAACAAATGGGGTGCACGCTCAACCCTTGAAACTTCATTGTCAAAAAATCTTAAAACGTTGCGTGATGTCGGAGCAATAAAATGTGCTGATAAAAGCTCAAACTATGAAAAGTGTGTTCATACTATATCGGACCCTAATGCCGTGGCATTGCTGTTTGCATCCATCTTGCTGGCTACAGAACAGCAGTATATGACTTGGGAAAGTTTCATATCTCATCCAGCAATTTTTCCGTTTTCTATTTGTAATGTTACGCAGGCAGATATGGCAGCAGTTCCATATTTAGCAATGGAGCGCATGGGTGAACAGGTAGTTTTTCGTGTTATTTCGCCATTATTATAACCTTTTAATTTTGATTATACCTTTTAATTATTCCTCGGATGACGGCAAAGAGGGGGGTGTAAAGACTATGATAATGGAGGCGACGGCAAGGCATAATATCTTAAATAGCATAATCTATAAACGAAAGAAGTGGCTTCCGCTGTCAGTCCTTGACCGCAGGAAGTCCCTATATCAAGCGGTTTCCGCCCATTTGCCAACCGGCAATAGCGCAGGAACCGCTTATTTGCATTGTATCAAAGACGGTACGAACATAGATCCAGCCTGCGGGTCCGGCCATATGCTGGTTTACGCCTTTGACCTCTTATATGCTATATACGAAGAAGAAGGCTATCCCTTAACCGAGATACCCGGTCTGATCCTGGAGAAGAACCTCTATGGCA
>JAAYNO010000237.1 GCA_012520855.1 Clostridiaceae bacterium
CACTTCCAGACCATATCAAGGATTTTCTCAAATACAATGATTTCATAAGATACTACCCAAGAGAAAGAATCTATGTAATGCATAATATCTTGCAAAACTTTTCAAGGAACCAATTCTATCAGTATCAACCGGAGGCGTTTCAAAAACGTGTCTTGCGTGCCGCGGGACAATGCTGTATAGCCGAAGGGGACTTCTATTCTGCTATGCGATTCTTCTTCAAACTCAGAGATTTTGATGCCCTGCTGTCCACTCCATTTGATGTTATATATATCTTAAATAGAAGAGAGAATAACATAATTGAGTTTCTAAAAGAAGTTATCAATGAATGCCCGGATGAGATTCTATGCAAATATCCTTTTGTCATGCTCATGCTTTCGTATGTATTTCAGATAGATGGAGAATATGAATCCTATCAGAAATTATGCCATCTGCTTGACTTTGTATTAAATAGTAATCCGGAGGGGCTTTGTAAGGATGAACTTCAACAGCTTATGGGTGAATTCTTGCTCCTTAAGTCTTTTACAATATATAATGATTTAAAAAAAGTAAATGAGATGCAGAAGGCTGCATTAAAGTTATTAGGCGAATCCAGCAGGTTCAGTTTAAACGAGGTACCAATTACTTTGGGTGCAAAATCAGTTCTTGGCATGTTTTGGCGTGAGCCTGGAAAACTGGATGAAACTCTGGCTGATATGCAAAGGTATTTGCCCTACCATAGCAAACTGACATGCGGGCAGGGAACCGGGGCGGATTGCGCACTACAGGCGGAAATGATGCTTATGAGAGGTGATTATATTAGCGCAGAAACATTATGTTATAAAGCGCTGTATCAGGCCCGCAGCAAAAATGAAATATGTATTTGTCTGTGCGTTGAACTGATTCTTGCCCAGATATCTATCATGCGCGGAGACGTGGACGGCTTTTTTACCATCATAAAAAATATCAAGGACTATGCAAGAGAAAACTCCAAGTTGTATATACTGCGTATGATTGACATATGCTTATCGGTTATAAGTGTCGTACTGGGCACAACGGATATGGTTGCCAAATGGCTTTTCGATGCCGAGAGTATACGTAAAAATGTGTATTACAGGGCTGTCCCATATGTTAATACTATTTATTTATATCTTTTGATACGAGAAAACCGATATGCTGAACTATTAGGTATGGTCGATAACACTATTACTATGGCAAAAGAGATGAATTATATTCTTCCACAGGTTTATTGCCTAGTTTTAAAAGCAAGAGTATGCTATACAAGCGGCAAGGAGAGTGAAGCACTGGAGAGTTTGGAAGAAGCATTCGCTCTCGCGCTTCCGGACAAAATTTATATGCCATTTGTTCAATTCACATTTATGGGCGACATCCTTTCTAAAGCGTATTTTTGGCCCCACGACATGGACATGCAGCGTCACTTTCTCTATATTGTCCAATTATGGAGAAGTAAAAAATCCTGCTCCATTATCAAAAGGCTTTGAGAGTATCCTGGGATGGAAAACGGACATTGATAACATAATGTCGCTTTTTGATCGATTTCATAAAGGCCGAATTAAAATTTTAAATGCCCTCAATCGGGTAAACTCGCCTCTGACCCCGAGAGAAAGGGAAGTTGCCATACTGGCCAAGTCCCGCTTGAGCAATAAGGAAATAGCCGAAAAGCTGTATATATCTCCAGCTACGGTAAGAACCATCTTATACAATGCATACAATAAGCTCGGTATTCATTCAAGATCCCAACTATTTAAGATAGATTTCTAACACAAAATAATACAAAAAACCCAAAATAAAACGAAAATTCAAAAATACGAAAATAACTCGTATGAAAAAAATAGCAACCTGCTTTATTCTTAG
>JAAYNO010000238.1 GCA_012520855.1 Clostridiaceae bacterium
ATAATAAGCCCTATATTTTCATATTCATGACTTCTCTTACCTCTTCAAGGGTCTTCACTGCCTCTTCCCTTGCCGCTGCGATGCCTGAGAGAAGGACCTCCCGGACATAGTCCAGATTCTGCTCAAGTTCTTTTCTGCGTGCTCTTAATGGGCGAAGGTACTCATTGATCGATTCGGTAAGAACTTTCTTCAACTGACCGGAACCGGCATCGCCGATTTCCTCTGCTATTTCTTCGGGCTTTCTGCCGGTAGACAGTGAGGTTAGCATTAACAGATTTGATACCTCAGGTCTGTTGATCGGGTCATATGTTATTTTTCTTTCGGAATCGGTTTTAGCCTTTTTTATCAAAAGAGCAGTTTCATCTTCATCTGCGCTTAACATTATCGCATTGTTTCTGCTTTTGCTCATCTTTTGGGAGCCGTCAAGCCCTAGAATAACAGGAGCTTCACTCAAAAGTGGCTGTGGTTCGGGAAAAACCGGTTTATTACCAGCAAATCTGGCATTGAATCTTCTGGCTATAGTTCTTGTCAGTTCAAGATGAGGTAATTGGTCTTTTCCGACAGGAACTACAGTTCCCTTACAAAAAAGAATATCTGCGGCCTGATGGACCGGATAGGTATACATGCCCGCGTTGATTCGTTTTTGCCCCGAAGCAATGATTTCTTCCTTTACCGTAGGATTTCGGTCCAGCTCGGCATTTGTTACAAGGGTCAAAAATGGTAGGAGAAGCTGATTTAGTTCGGGTACGTGGCTGTGAGGAAAAATAAATGTCTTGCCATTATGAGGATCTATTCCTGCTGCTATATAATCGATAGTCAATTGAATAATGTTCTCGGCTATATTATCAAAAGTGTCTCTGTCTGTTAAAACCTGATAGTCGGCAATAACTATATAAGTAGGCACACCCAGCTTATGTAGCCGTACTCTGTTCTGAAGGGATCCAAAAAGATGGCCTATGTGCAGCCTTCCCGTAGGTCTGTCCCCCGTTAGCACTTTATATTTCTCGGGTTGTTTCTGTATGTCTTTTTCCAGATCCCTGCTCCTTGCCAGTGCGGCTTCAAATGTGTCGTAATTTAATTTTTCAAGTACTGACATAGTGATTTATTCCTTTCCGTTCAGCATTCCGCTGACCATATCAAAAACAGCAGCGGCTTTTTCATTATCATTGACCAGTTTTTTTATTATATCATGCCTGGCTAAATATGTTCCTACATCAACAGCAGCAGGAGACTCTATTCTCCAGGCATTAAGCAATATTTCATGATTTATATATCTCTTTATTTCATATGCCGTATGTATAGCTATCTGAACTTCTTCCAATCCCTTATAAGGTCCGGTTATATTAATATTTTTGCTCTTAATATAATCACTTGCATCATTCAGCCTGGTTGCACCGGCATATCTGTCTCTGGCTGCAAACCTGATATTCCTTATATTAACCATTACAATCGTTCCGAAACACATCGGGCATGGTTCTGTTGTGGTATATATTGTGTATTTTCTGATGTTGGGATGATCAAATCCCCTTACTTTGATCATAGCATTCATTTCGGCATGAGAAATTTTATGCCAGGCTATAACCTCAGGGTCATTACTGTCCTCGTACAGCATATTACGTCCTTTTGAAACAATCTCTCCTTTTTCATTCGTAATTACAGCTCCAATTGGAACCGAACCTTTTTTCATTGACTCCCAGCCAAGTTCAAAGCAAACCTGCCATGGTTTCTCCATATCATTCCACTTCATATTTTTCTCTTTTCTATTTTCCCCTGTCTATAAAACTAAACATATTATACAATAAATTTATTATATTTTAAACAAAGAACAGCCCCGCTTTCCTGCCAGCAGGGCTGTTCTTTAAAATCAACTATTTAGAATTTTAATTTATCCTATCCTTCAATAACCTCTTTAAGCAGGATCCTTTCCTTGAATGCACCTCGTTTAGCTGCTTTTTCAATCCTCATTGCTTCAAAGTCTTCAATCGGGACTTTTTTATACTCCAGTATGGCATAAATCACTTCGACTAAATCAGCCAGTTCCTCAACACGCAGACTTTCAAGATATTCTTTTCGTTCCTCATCCAGTTTCTCATTCAGCAGCATATAATATGCTTCCTCTGATACCTTCTCAGTAATCGCCTTTCTGCCGCTCTTCTCGATGATCTCGGGTATTTTGTCTCTAACCAGCTTATTATACTTTGTCACATTCATCGGATAACCTCCTTATTCGGTGAGTGTTAATTATATTTACCACATCATATTAAGGAT
>JAAYNO010000037.1 GCA_012520855.1 Clostridiaceae bacterium
ATTTTATTTATCTACTTACGGGAAAAAGAATAAAGTTCAAAATTTTAGACACCGAAAAGCTTAAAAAAGAAGAGCTTGATGAACTGGAAAAGGTCAAGAGTCACCACGAACAGGGGCTTGCTTTTGCAAGACCTCAGGGCTGGGGACTTAAGTATGACCGCTATGAGTATCTGCACGAGTCTGAGAAGATGTCTTTCAACTCATCGGGAAGAGTTACCACAGCCGACGGACGCGAGATTGATTTCAACCTCAGCTTTAATGTGAGCAGAGAGTTTATCAGGGAAGAAACCCTGTCCATCCGTGCAGGGGATGCTCTTATCGACCCGCTTGTGATCAATTTCGAAAACTCTTCGGCTTCCCTTGGAGACAGGAACTATTCCTTCGATATTGACATGGACGGCAATTTGGATACGATTGCCTTCACTTCTTATGGTTCCGGGTTTTTAGCTCTGGATCTTAACAACAATGGTATCATCGATGACGGAAGCGAGCTTTTTGGACCTAAAAGCGGAAACGGATTTGAAGAACTGGCTGTCTGGGACCATGACAAAAATGGCTGGATCGACGAGAATGACGAAATATTTAACCGTCTGAGGATCTGGACCCTTGACGAAGCCGGTAACAAGACACTCCTGGCTCTGGGGCAAGCAGGTGTGGGAGCGATCTATCTGGGTAATGTCCGCTCTGAATTCGGCCTCAAAACCCAAACCAATGAACAGCTTGGACAAATCCGAAGCTCGGGAATTTTCCTCAAGGAAACAGGAGAAGTCGGAACCATACAGCACATTGATCTTACAATTTAGAGATATGAGACCGTTCTGTGTCCCACTCATAGTGCGTATAGGGAACGTATCTTTTTTATCAAAAATGGATAGATTCGGGCGTGCACTGCACGCCCTTACAGCATGGGACAGATAACTGTTCCCTGTCTGGCTGTCTCGCCTACATTTTTACTGCTCCTGTTGTAAGGCCTGATACAAAGTACTTTTGCAGGAGAATATAAATCATAATAACCGGGATCATGGAAAGACAGGTCATAGCAAATACATAACCCCAGTCGGTTCTGTTATGTGCCTGAAAAAACTGGGTTATAGCTACAGGCAGCGTTCTTTTTGCATCTATTTTAAGTATTGTCTGCGACCACCCCAGTTCCTCAAACGGATACAGAAAGTTGAAAACACTTACGGCCGCCAAAGAAGGCGAAGCCAATGGTATTATTATTCTCAGATAGATAGTTAAAATTGATCCGCCGTCCATAAAGATTGCTTCGTCAAATTCTTTTGGTATATTGTCAATAAAGCTTTTAATTAAAAAGGTTGAAAAGGGTATCGTCCAGGCGGTATAGAATAGGATTACTCCCCAAAGCTTATCAATAAGCTTGAATGAAACCGCAAGCTCAAATTGCGGAACCAGCATTGCCAGTCCCGGTATGAGCATTATAGTCAGTATTGTCCCGAATAAGATGTTTCTTCCGGGAAAAGAATGCCTTGAAATACAATATGCAAGCATTGATGATAATAAGGCCGATAAAAATGTGGACACGAATGCTACGAACAATGTATTCTTCAAATACATGAAAA
>JAAYNO010000038.1 GCA_012520855.1 Clostridiaceae bacterium
GCATTCCCGATGTCGGCTCGTGTTATTCAAAAAATGGCTAAGGATGAAGATCCACATAACTTTATACTTATGCAGTCTGTCGCAGCCAATGTTTCCGGCCAGCTTGGCTCAGTGGTCGCTGGAAGTATGATACTTGTACTTATCGGCAGAATAGTTGGCCTGTAAAAAAGGAGGATGGAATATGACTACAGAATTGTTTTGGCAGGGTTTAGAAGTAGCAGGTTTCGGCTTGGCAGGTGTTTTTGGAGCTTTAATTGCTTTTTATGTAATAGTTATTCTGCTCGGAAAGATTCCTGAGAAAAATAACGAAGCATAGTCGGAAGCAATGATATTTCTAAAGGCTGTTGGAAAACTATCAACAGTAAAAAATTATGCAAACTTTAGTCCCAAAGCATTTGTTCTTTGGGACTTTTGTCATCTTTTAATGATTGGAAGAAGCTTATAGCACAAAACTGAAGCAAAATATGAACCGATCAAATCTCCTCCTATACAAAGAAGAAAACCATAATAGAAAGCAAACCATAGCGAGAATTCTTTGCCCAGATAATAATTATTTATTAAGTAAAGATAAGCGACACCTATAACATACATAATCCCAACACCTGAAAGAATGGAAAGAAAAATGTTTTTTATATTCCTTGCTTTTATTCTCTCAGCAATCAAGCCCGTCACATATGCTTCCAGGATGAAACCGATCAAATAACCGAAGGTGGGCTTCAAAACATAGGCTATTCCCCCGCCCTGAGTAAATATCGGAAATCCGGCAAGTCCGATCAAAACATATAATAGCTGAGATATGGCTCCTTTCTTGCTGCCAAGCAAAACACCCGAAAGCGAGACAAAAAAGACCTGAAGTGTTATCGGTACTATGGGTATCGGAATCTTTATGAATGCTCCAACTGCTGTCAGGGCTGTAAATAATGCAATTTGAGATATGTCTCTTACAGTGATTTTCATATGTTCTCCTTATAAGCTGTATTTGTACTTTAAAATCTATTAAAGCAAAAATGACCGGCTATTGTCAACCCCTTTTATATTTAAGGTTAACATTGCCGATCTTCATAACAAAAACTATTTCTTTTTTTGCTATTTTGCCATTATATTATATGTCCCCGGGTCTAGCCTGTAAAACATATATACGCCATCTTCATTGGTATAGGTTATTTGAATGGGGTTATTATTTCCATTTAGCAGAACCACAAGTGCGTTGGAAACCGGCGTATTGTTTTTATCGGTGATTATACCATGAATAGTTCCTTTAAGTATTTTCTTCTTTAAATATACAGTTTCCAATGTAACGATCGGTGTTTCTTTACCTGCTTCAATATTCAGTATTCGTTCATTAAAATTTTGTGCCTGTAAAGCTATCCGGTATGGTCCGGGCTCAATATTGTCGAAAACATAAAAACCCTCTTCATTTGTAAAAGTAAAATCATAAGGATTAAGACTATGAGATCTGAAAATCGTAACTTTAATACCGCCCAGAGGTTTTTGCTGCCCGTCTCTTACGCTTCCAAACAGTACTATGCCGTAATTGGGAACTGGAATCATTTCAAGATTCAGGGCTTTTTTCTTAAGTCCCCCTGACGGCAAAGCTTCGCTTGAAATCACGCCATACCCGTTTTTTGCAGCTATTATCCTTATAGAAGGCGGAAAATTGCCCTCTACGCTAAAATTACCGTCGATATCAGAAAAATTATATGCTATCGGACTGTATTCTTGGTCGCATACCTTAATACAAACTCCCTCAATAGGCTTGCCTGTTATCTTATCGCTGACGTTCCCCATGATGGTATTTTCATCCCAGGTCATTTCACTCAAAGTTAGTTTCCCTAATACCTCTTGATTCTCCTCAGCAATAATGACCCTCTGGGGCGGAGTCGGAACAACTGTCTTGCTCAAAACATTTCCTCCTCTATATCAGTACTAAAACAGTATATGAAAACTCTTGATTGTTTGTGAAAAGAGAACTGTTTTAGCACAAATCTTATTGATCGATCATATTCTATTAACAGCAGGAATTGGGGAGGATATGCCATGCCTGTTTTTAAGGATGAATTCATGTTATGCCGATCCGATAAGAAATGCCTGACGGGTATTGCTGAAACAATTCGTTTAGATCTGTCGCTTAAGCAAAATCCGTATTTAAATTCGGGATCGATAACCGGTAAAATCAAAGATGCTTCCGGGATCGGGATCTCCGGAGCCGTTATAGTAATACTGGATGAGAATTTTAAATCGATTGCCCGTACCATCGCGGGTAATGACGGGATTTATAAGATCACTCATCTTCAACCAGGTTCAGGATACCGTGCTTATTCGCTGGCGCCGGGATTCAAATTATCCGAAGCTTTGACTTTTAACTTAACACCAAACCAACTGCTGGAAATAGACTTGACCCTACTGCCAGACATTACCGAAACCTGGTCCATAATTGCCGGAAATGTCCAGAATATTCATGGTATACCTGTAAGCTCGGCTTCTGTTGAGCTTTACAAACTTGAAGAAGCTGCTACAAAATTAATAAGCCTGTCTTTTACCAATGATATCGGTCAGTTTGTATTAAGGGACCTGACTATTGGATCTTACTTTTTAAAGGTTAATGCTTCAGGCTATTTCAGTGATATTTTCCCTGCCGAGATAAAAAAACAAAAATCGATAGTCCATATAAATGCTGAATTGAAAGAGGACCTCAAGGCTTCAAAAGGCACTGTAATAGGCATAATCAGCAACAATGACGATGAGCCCCTGCCTGATGCCGATGTTATCCTGTACAGGGTTGGCTTTGATAAAACATTGGTTCCGGTTGCCTATACCCGTACAAACCATGAGGGCATATATCTCTTTGTAAATGTCCCTCAAGGCGAATATATGGTAAATTCAAACCGCACGGTCATAGTAGAATGATTCTGAATCGTTATAAAAAGTAAATAACGATCGCTGCAGCAATTATTATTAAAAGTATGGACATCATTATCCATGCATATAAGCTTAATTTCTTCAGGCTTTCTTCATTTCTGGCCTTAATAGCATCGTCATTAAAGGAGTCATCAGACAGAATATCTTCGTCGCTTACTTCCAAAGCCGATTCCAGTAAACATCTTGCCTCTTCCAGTTTATCTTCTGCAACCAGAATGTCTACTCCCATAATTGTCTTACCTAAGACAAGGGTCAGGTATGCTCCCGGTTCGCGGTATTTTCTTATGGTTTCTATCCCTGAAGCTTTAAGTTTTGATTCGATGATGTTGGCTTCAATAGTATCGTTGGCTGTGATCAAAAGCTTGAACCCATCCATGGGTTGAGGTTTTTTATTCTTTTTGACCATTATTACACTTCCTCTAACCTATTCTTATTTCAATAATAATATAAATCGTTTTATTTATCCACAATACAATAAAGCCTGCCCAACTATAGAAAGTTTATTTAAAAAACACTATCATTTTAAAATGCGACATGCTATACTACCATGAAAGCAGATTAAGCTATATTAGGAGGTGAGTCTATGGGCAGCAAAACTAAAAAGTTCGTTCTCACAGGCTTGATGACTTCACTGGTATTTGTATTGACCTTCATATTCCCGGTTCCCGTACCCTATACATCTGGATATATACATCTTGGGGATAGTATGATTTACATTTCCGTCATCATTCTTGGCCCCTATTTTGGTGCCTTTGCATCCGGAGTAGGTTCAATGCTCGCCGACCTTCTTGCAGGGTATGCCCAATATGCTGTTCCAACCTTGATTATAAAATCTTTCATGGCTTTTATTATGGGACTGATACTATCGGGTAAAACAAGAAAAACAACTATTTACTCAGTAATAACCGCTCTTTCAGTTTGGCTTGCCTTCTCGGCAGGCAGTGTTATATATCTGAATAAGCAGATACATTCCATAGGCTTTGATGAGCTTGTTGGTATGATCGCAGGTACAGATGCAACGCAGGAAGCAATAACCAGCACCGCCAGATTAGTTAAAAATCTGCCTTTATACTTAACAATAGGCCTTGGATTACTGATCGTGGTTCTATCCGCTATTTCCTGGCTTATGTCAAAACATGACGGTCATAAGGTATTCAGCTTAAAAGCTGTTATAGGTATGAGTGCAGCCGGAATGTGCATGGTTATGGGGTATTTTCTTGCAGAATCCTTAATGTATACTCCGATTGCTGCGCTATTAAGCGTTCCGATGAATATGATCCAGTTCTTTGCTGGTGTGATCACCGCCGGCATTTTTGCCCCTGCAATAACCAAACTTAAATGAGTAATGGGGACGGTCCGAAATTACTGAAAAAGTCGTTCCTTAAATGTCATTCTGAGCGTAGCGAAGAATCTTATTAGCTGATAATGCGGGTTTTAAGATTCTTCATTCCGCTTCGCTCCATTCAGAATGACA